>DASQMY010000130.1:0-3874 GCA_035645255.1 Mycobacteriales bacterium | reverse complement strand
GTCGGGGTAGATGTTGATCCACACCTTGCCGCCGCGCTTGATGTGCCGGGTCATGGCGATACGTGCCGACTCGATCTGCCGGGTGGTCACGTAGGCCGACTCCAGCGCCTGGATGCCGTACTCGCCGAACGCCACGCGGGTGCCACCCTTGGCCGCTCCGCCCCGGTCGGGGTGGTGCTGCTTGCGGTGCTTGATCCTGCGGGGGATGAGCATGGCCTCAGCCCTCCGTGCTCTCGGTCGTGTCGGTCGTGTCGGTCGTCTCGGCTGCCGCCTGGTCGGCCGCGATGCCGGCAGCCGATGCGTCGGTAGCAGCGGCCGGTGCGCCGGCCCCGGTGTCCTGCGCCGGTGCGGCGTTGCTCTCGGGCGCGGTCGCGATCGCGGCCTCGGTCACGCCCTGGTTCTCGGCCACCGACGGGTCGCCGCCGGCGGCAACGGTCGGCTCGACCGGGACGGTCTCCTCCAGGTGCGCCGGCTGGTCCTCGGGACCGGTCGACGTGCCCGTCGTACCCGACGCACCGCTGCGCAGCCGGTTGGGCCGCACCGGACGGGCCCGCTGCGCCTGGCGGCGGACGTTCTCCTCCGCGTCGCGCTCGGCGCGGCTCTTCACGATGTCGCCCTTGTAGATCCACACCTTGACGCCGATCCGGCCGAACGTCGTACGAGCCTCGTAGAAGCCGTAGTCGATGTTGGCGCGCAGCGTGTGCAGCGGCACCCGGCCCTCGCGGTAGAACTCGCTGCGACTCATCTCGGCGCCGCCGAGGCGGCCGGCGCACTGCACGCGGATGCCCTTGGCGCCGCCCTTGGTAGCCGACTGCATCGCCTTGCGCATCGCGCGCCGGAACGACACCCGCGAGGACAGCTGCTCCGCGACGCCCTGCGCGACGAGCTGGGCGTCGATCTCGGGGTTCTTGACCTCGAGGATGTTGAGCTGCACCTGCTTGCCGGTGAGCTTCTCCAGCTCGCCGCGGATGCGGTCGGCCTCGGCGCCGCGGCGGCCGATGACGATGCCCGGGCGCGCGGTGTGGATGTCGACGCGGACCCGCTCGCGGGTGCGCTCGATGTCGACGCGCGAGATCCCGGCGCGCTCCATGCCCTTGGACATCATCCGGCGGATGGCGACGTCTTCCTTGACGTAGTCCGCGTAGAGCTTGTCGGCGTACCAGCGGGACTTCCACTCGGTCGTGATGCCGAGACGGAACCCATGGGGATTGACCTTCTGACCCACTAGCGGGCTCCTTCCTTGCTACGACTCTCGACGACCACGGTGATGTGGCTGGTGCGCTTGCGGATCCGGTAGGCGCGGCCCTGCGCGCGGGGGCGGAACCGCTTGGCGGTCGGGCCCTCGTCGACGTAGGCCTCGCTGACCCAGAGGTTGTCCGGGTCGAGGCGCTCGTTGTGCTCGGCGTTGGCGACGGCGCTGGCGAGCACCTTGTAGACCGGCTCGCTCGCAGACTGCGGCGCGAACTGCAGCGCGCGCAGGGCGTCGCGCGCCGGCATGTTGCGGATCATGTCGACGACGCGGCGGGCCTTCATCGGCGTCACGCGGACGTAGCGCGCCTGTGCGCGGGCACCCGGCAGCGCGGTGGTGTCAGCCACGACGCGACCTCCGCTCGTCCTTGACGTGCCCCTTGAACGTGCGGGTCGGCGCGAACTCGCCGAGCTTGTGGCCGACCATGCCCTCGGTCACGAAGACCGGGACGTGCTTGCGGCCGTCGTGCACGGCGATGGTGTGGCCGAGCATGTCCGGGATGATCGTGGAGCGCCGGGACCACGTCTTGATGACGGTCTTGGTGCCCTTGCCGTTCTGGTCGTCCACCTTCTTGAGCAGGTGGTCGTCGACGAACGGTCCCTTCTTCAGGCTCCGTGGCATCGAGAAGTCAGCCCCTAACGCTTCTTGTTGGTCTTGCGGCGGCGCACGATCAGCTTGTCGCTCGGCTTGCGGCGACGGGTCCGGCCCTCGGGCTGGCCCCATGGCGACGTGGGGTGACGTCCACCGGACGTCTTGCCCTCACCACCGCCGTGCGGGTGGTCGACGGGGTTCATGGCGACACCGCGGACGGTCGGGCGCTTGCCCTTCCAGCGCATGCGGCCGGCCTTGCCCCAGTTGATGTTGGACTGCTCGGCGTTGCCGACCTCGCCGACCGTCGCGCGGCACCGGACGTCGACGTTGCGGATCTCCCCGGAGGGCATGCGCAGCTGCGCGAACGCACCCTCCTTGGCGACCAGCTGGACGCTCGCACCCGCCGAACGCGCGATCTTGGCGCCGCCGCCGGGGCGGAGCTCGATCGCGTGGATCACGGTGCCGACCGGGATGTTGCGCAGCGGCAGCGCGTTGCCGGGCTTGATGTCGGCGGCCGGGCCGTTCTCGATCCGGTCGCCCTGCGCCAGCTTGTTCGGCGCGAGGATGTAGCGCTTCTCGCCGTCCGCGTAGTGCAGCAGCGCGATGCGCGCGGTCCGGTTGGGGTCGTACTCGATGTGCGCGACCTTGGCGGGCACGCCGTCCTTGTCGTGGCGACGGAAGTCGATCACCCGGTAGGCGCGCTTGTGGCCGCCGCCCTGGTGACGCGTCGTGACCCGACCGTAGGAGTTGCGGCCACCCTTGCTGTGCAGCGGGCGGACCAGCGACTTCTCCGGCTCGGACCGAGTGATCTCGGCGAAGTCGGCAACGCTGGAGCCACGACGGCTCGGCGTCGTCGGCTTGTACTTGCGGATACCCATCAGTCGTCCTTGTTAGTGGCCCGGTCGTGCTGGCGGACTGGACTCGCGTCCAGCGTCAGGCGCCCGGCCCTCCGAAGATCTCGATCCGGTCGCCTTCAGCGAGGCTGACGATGGCGCGCTTGGTGTCCTTGCGCGTCCCGTAGCCGAACTTGGTGCGCTTGCGCTTGCCCTGCCGGTTGATCGTGTTGACCCCGGTCACCTTCACGCTGAAGATCTTCTCGATCGCTTCCTTGATCTCCCGCTTGTTGGCGTCCGGCGCCACGACGAACGTGTACTTGTTGTCGTCGAGCAGCCCGTAGCTCTTCTCCGAGATGACCGGCTGCAGGATGACGTCACGCGGGTCCGGGATCACTTGTCGTCACCCTTCTCGGTGGTGTCCGGCTGGTCGGCGCCATCGGTCGGCTCGGCGGCCAGCGTCTCCGCGGCCTCGCCGTCGTCGCTCGCGCCGTCCTCCTCCGCCTCGAAGACCGGCTCGACCTCGAGGTTGGGGTCGGTCTGCGACTGGACCTGCTCGGCCATCTCCTCGTCGGAGACGCCCTCGCCGGCCGGCCTGGTCTCGCCCGCGTCGGTTGCCGGGGCGGCGGCCAGCTCGGAGGAGCGCGCGCTCGCCTTGACCGACTTGCCCTTCGGCCCGCCGGCGACGAACGCGTCGTACGCCGCCTGGGTGAAGACCACGTCGTCGTTGACCAGCACGTCGTAGGTGTTGAGCTGGCCCGGGTCGAGCAGGTGCACGCTCGGCACGTTGCGCAGGCTCTTCCACGACACCTCGTCGGAGCGCGAGGCCACGACGAGGGTACGGCCGCCGAGCGTCAGCCCGGTGAGCACGGCGACCGCGCTCTTGGTCGACGGCACGTCGCCGTCCACCAGCCCGGCGAGCACGTGCACCCGGCCGCCGCGCGCCCGGTCGGAGAGAGCGGCGCGCAGCGCGGCCGCCTTCATCTTCTTGGGCGTGCGCTGCGAGTAGTCGCGGGGGGTCGGGCCGTGGACGATCCCGCCGCCGGTGAACTGCGGCGCACGCGTCGAGCCCTGGCGGGCGCGGCCGGTGCCCTTCTGGCGGTAGGGCTTGCGACCGCCACCGCGAACCTCGCCCCGGGTCTTGGTGTCGTTGGTGCCCTGGCGGGCCGCGGCCAGCTGGGCCACGACGACCTGGTGCATC
>DASQMY010000129.1:0-8326 GCA_035645255.1 Mycobacteriales bacterium | reverse complement strand
TGACCGCATCCCGGCCGTCGTCCACGTCGACGGCAGTGCTCGCATCCAGACGGTGCATGCCGACACCGAGCCGCTGATGCACCGCGCGATCTCGGCGTTCGAGCGGCGGACCGGGCTGCCGGTCGTCCTCAACACCAGCCTCAACACGGCCGGCCGCCCGATGGTCGACGACCCCCGCGACGCGCTCGAGTGCTTCGGCTCCGGGCCGGTCGACCTGCTGGCGCTCGGGCCGTTCGTCGTCCGGAGGTCGAGCCTCACGCAGGCGGCCGGATGACGACCGCGCCGTCGTACGACGTCGTCGTCCCGACCATCGGCCGACCGTCGCTGCAGGTCGTGCTGGCCGGGCTCGCGGCGCAGACCGGCCCGCTGCCGCAGCGCATCGTGCTGGCCGACGACCGGCGTACGACGGCGCAGTCGCTGGTCACCGACGTCCCGGCCGCGATCGCCGACCGGGTCGTCGTCGTGCGCAGCGGCGGCCGCGGACCCGCGGCCGCGCGCAACGCCGGGTGGCGGGCCTGCACCGCCGAGTGGGTCGCCTTCCTCGACGACGACGTGGACCCGCCGGCGGAGTGGACCGGCCAGCTGGCCGCCGACCTCGGGCGGCTGCCGCCTTCGGTGGCGGCTTCGCAGGGCCGGATCCACGTGCCGCTGCCTGGACACCGCCGGCCGACCGACTGGGAGCGCAACGTCGCCGGGCTCGAGGGGGCGGTCTGGGCGACAGCCGACATGGCCTACCGGAGGTCGGTGCTCGCAGCTGTCGGCGGCTTCGACGAGCGGTTCCCGCGCGCCTACCGCGAGGACGCCGACCTCGGGCTGCGGGTGACCGCCGCTGACCACCGGATCGTCCGCGGCGACCGGCGGATGGTCCACCCGGTCCGGCCCGCCGACCGCTGGGTGAGCGTCCGGCTGCAGCGGGGCAACGCCGACGACCCGCTGATGCGCGCGCTGCACGGGCGCGGCTGGCGCCGCGCGGCCGGCGTACCGCCGGGACGGCGCCCGTGGCATCTGCTGACGACGGCCGCCGCCGCGGCAGCGGTCGGCGCGGCGGCCGGCGGCCGACGCCGCACGGCGATCGGTGCCGCAGGAGTGTGGACGGCGCTGACCGCCGACTTCGCGCGCCGCCGGATCGCGCCGGGGCCGCGGACGCGCGAGGAGGCGGCCACCCTGGTGGTGACCAGCGCCCTGCTGCCGCCGGTCGCGACGTACCACTGGCTCACCGGGCTGGCGACGCTCCGCCGCCGCCTGGCGTCCGGCGGCCCCCACGCAGCTCTGGGCCGGGCGTGGCCGCCGGTGGCGGCGCTGCTCGTCGACCGGGACGGGACGATCGTGCGCGACGTCCCCTACAACGGCGACCCGGCGCTGGTCGAGCCGATGCCCGGCGCCAAGGCGGCGCTCGACAGGGTGCGCGCGGCCGGCGTACCGGTCGCGGTCGTCAGCAACCAGAGCGGTGTCGGACGTGGCCTGCTCACCGACGCGCAGGTCGACGCGGTCAACGCCAGGGTGACCGAGCTGCTCGGCCCGTTCGCGGGCTGGTTCGTCTGCCGGCACGCGCCGGGCGACGGCTGCGCGTGCCGCAAGCCCGAGCCGGAGCTGCTGCTCAAGGCGGCGGCCGATCTCGGCGTCGAGCCGGCGGAGTGCGTGATGGTCGGTGACATCGGCGCCGACGTGGAGGCGGCCCGGCGAGCGGGTGCGCGCGGCATCCTGGTGCCGACGCCGGTCACGCTCGCGGACGAGGTCGACGCCGCGGCCGAGACGGCTGCCGACCTCGCAGCCGCGGTGGCGCTGGCACTGGCTGGCCGCCCGTGACGCGGCGGGTGCTGATCGTCCGCCTGGACAACGACGGCGACGTGCTGCTGGCCGGTCCCGCGGTGCGCGCCGTCGCGGCGCAGGCCGAGGTCACGCTGCTGTGCGGGCCGCGCGGGCGGCAGGCGGCGCAGCTGCTCCCCGGAGTGCGCGAGGTGCTGAGGTTCCGGGCGCCGTGGATCGACCCCGAGCCGCAGCCGGTGGAGCGCGGCGCGATGCTCGCGGTGGTCGACGAGCTGGCGGCGCGCGGGTTCGACGAGGCGGTCGTGCTCACGTCGTTCCACCAGAGCGCGCTGCCGACCGCGCTGCTGCTGCGGATGGCCGGCGTGCCCGTCGTCGCGGCGATCAGCGAGGACTACCCCGGCTCGCTGCTCGACGTGCGGCACCACGTGCCCGACGGCGTGCACGAGGTGGAGCGCGGGCTGTCACTGGTCTCGACGCTCGGCTACCGGCTGCCCGACGGGGACGACGGGCGGCTCGCCGTACGCCGCCGCGCCGCGTCCGCGCCGCTGCCCTTCGCCGCGCCGTACGTCGTCGTCCACCCGACCGCCTCGGTGCCGGCGCGGGCGTGGCCGGTCGAGCGCAACGCCGAGCTGGTCGCGCTGCTCGCCGCGGAGGGGTGGAACGTCGCGGTGACCGGTACGGCGGCCGACGCCGGGACGACCGCGGTGGTCGCCGGGCCGCCCCGTGAGCAGGTGCGCGACCTGACGGGCGCGACCGACTTCGCCGGCCTGGCGGACGTGATCGCCGGTGCGTCCGTCGTGGTCGTCGGCAACACCGGGCCGGCGCACCTCGCGGCCGCGGTCGGCACTCCGGTCGTGTCGCTGTTCGCGCCGACCGTCCCGGCCGCCGCCTGGGCGCCGTACGGCGTGCCGGTCGCGCTGCTCGGCGTGCAGGACATCGCGTGCGGCGGGTGCCGCGCTCGCGTCTGCCCGGTGCCGGGGCACCCGTGCCTGTCGGCGGTGACGGCGCAGGAGGCCGCGGCCGCCGTACGCCGGCTCGCCGGGCGGCCGGCCGCGCTGGCGGTGCCGGGATGAGGATCCTGCTCTGGCACGTGCACGGGTCGTGGACGACGTCGTTCGTCCAGGGCGGGCACACCTACCTGCTGCCCGTGGTCGCCGACCGCGGTCCGGACGGCCGCGGGCGGGCGCAGACGTGGGACTGGCCGGCGTCGGCCGTCGAGGTCACCCGCGACGAGCTGCGCGACACGGACGTGGACGTGGTCGTCCTGCAGCGGCCGGAGGAGCTGACCCACCTGGCCGAGGCGTGGCTCGGGCGCCGGCCCGGGCGGGACATCCCCGCCGTCTACCTCGAGCACAACACCCCGCAGGGCCGGATCGCCGAGATGCGCCACCCGGCAGCCGACCAGCCGGACCTCGCGATCGTCCACGTCACCCACTTCAACGAGCTGTTCTGGGACTGCGGCGGCACGCCGACGACGGTGATCGAGCACGGCATCGTCGACCCGGGCTACCGCTACACGGGCGAGCTGCCGCGGGCCGCCGTAGCCATCAACGAGCCGATGCGCCGCTGGCGGGTCACCGGCACCGACCTGCTGGCGCGGTTCGAGCAGGGCGCGCCGCTGGACGTCTTCGGCATGAAGGTCGGGGAGCTCGGCGGCTACGAGGACCTGCCGCAGGCGGCGCTGCACGCCGAGATGGCCCGCCGGCGCGTCTACCTGCACCCGATGCGCTGGACCTCGCTCGGACTCTCGCTGCTCGAGGCCATGCACCTCGGCATGCCGGTGGTCGGGCTGGCGGCCACCGACATCACCGAGGCGGTGCCGGCGGAGGCCGGCGTCGTGTCGACCAACGTGGACACGCTCGTCCACGCGCTGCGCGACCTGGTCGGAGATCCCGAGCAGGCACGCGTGATGGGCAAGTCGGCGCGCGCCGCCGCACTCGCCCGGTACGGGCTCGACCGCTTCCTGCACGAGTGGGACGCGCTGCTCACGGAGGTGGTCCGGTGACGCTGAAGGTAGCGATGGTGTCCGAGCACGCGAGCCCGCTCGCGGTCCTCGGCGGGGTCGACGCCGGCGGCCAGAACGTCCACGTCGCCGCGCTCGCACTCGCGATGGCCCGGCACGGCACGCAGGTCACGGTGCACACGAGGCGGGACGACACGACGGCGCCGCGGCGCGTCCGGATGGCGCAGGGCGTGGTGGTCGAGCACGTGCCGGCCGGTCCGCCGGCCTACGTCGGCAAGGACGAGCTGCTGCCGTTCATGGACGACTTCGCCGAGGACCTCTACCGGTCGTGGCGGGCCGATCCGCCGGACGTCGTGCACGCGCACTTCTGGATGTCGGGGCACGCCGCGCTCGCCGCGGCGCGGCCGCTCGGCATCCCGGTGGTTCAGACGTTCCACGCGCTCGGCGTCGTGAAGCGCCGGCAGCAGGGCGCGCAGGACACCAGCCCGGACGGGCGGCTGGAGATCGAGGAGCGGCTGGTCCGCGAGGTCGACCAGATCGTCGCGACGTGCAGCGACGAGGTCTTCGAGCTGCTGCGGATGGGTGCGAAGCGCGGCCGGGTCACCGTCGTGCCGTGCGGCGTCGACCTCGCGCACTTCACGCCGACCGGCCCGAGCGAGCCGCGCCCCGCCCGCGGCCACCGGCTGCTGTCGGTCGGCCGGCTGGTGCAGCGCAAGGGCGTCGGCAACGTGATCGCCGCGCTCGCCGACGTACCGGCCACCGAGCTGGTGGTCGCGGGCGGCCCGGCCGAGGGGTCGCTCGACGACGACCGCGAGGTGGCCAGGTTGCGCGCCATCGCGGCGTCCGCCGGCGTCACCGACCGCGTCGTCTTCCGCGGCTCGGTCGGCCGCGCCGACCTGCCCGCGCTGATGCGCTCGGCCGACGCGGTCGTGTGCGTGCCCTGGTACGAGCCGTTCGGCATCGTGCCGGTCGAGGCGATGGCGTGCGGCGTCCCGGTCGTCGCGTCCGCGGTCGGCGGGCTGATCGACACGGTGGTGCACGGGGTCACCGGCATCCATGTCCCGCCGCGCGACACCACGGCGCTCGCCGCCGCCCTGCGCCGGCTGCTCGCCAGCGAGTCGGCCCGCTGGGCGTACGGCAGCGCCGGTGCCGACCGGGCCAGGTCCCGGTACGGCTGGGACCGGATCGCCGCCGCGACCCTGGCGACCTACGTGGACGTGCTCGACCGCGCGGGCGAGGCAACCGCCGGCCGGTCCGACGCATTGGAGCTGCAGCCATGAACCGACCACTGAACAGCGGCCGGGCGCACGTCGCGGCCCTGGCCGAGGCGCTCGGGAAGCTCGACGCAACCGCCGACCGGCTCGACCGCTGGGGCCGGCACCTGGCCGGCGTACTGGTGCAGGGCGGCCGGGTGCTCGCGGTGGGCAACGGCGGCAGCGCGGCAGAGGCGCAGCACCTGACCGCGGAGCTGGTCGGCCGCTACCGGGACGACCGGGTGCCGCTGTCCGCGATCTGCCTGCACGGCGACTCCTCGAGCGTCACCGCGATCGTCAACGACTACGGCATCGACGAGATGTTCTCGCGGCAGGTGCGCGCGCACGGGCGGCCAGGCGACGTGCTGGTCGCGCTCAGCACCTCGGGCACCAGCCGCAACATCCTGACCGCCGTGCAGGCGGCCCGGGAGACCGGCATGACGACGTGGGGGCTGACCGGTCCCGGCCCCAACGCGCTCGGCGACATGTGCGACGAGACGGTGTACGTCGACGCGCCGACCACCGCGACCGTGCAGGAGATCCACCTCGTGTCGGTGCACCTGCTCTGCGCCGCGGTCGACGTGACGCTCGGCGTAGCGCCGCGGGTGATCGACATCGTCGAGCCGCACCCGGTGCCGGCGCGATGAGCGGCGGCCTGCTCGTCGTCGTCGGCGACGTCTTCCTCGACCGCGACCTCGAGGGCAGCGTCCGCCGGGTCGCGCCCGACGCGCCGGTGGCCGTCGTCGAGGGCGTCACCGACCGTGCTCGGCCGGGGGGAGCCGGTCTCGCGGCGGCGCTGGCCGCGCGGGACGGACGCGAGGTGGTGCTCGTCGCTGCGGTCGGCGCGGACGCCGCCGGTGACCAGCTCCGCGGACTGCTCGCCGCCGCGGGGGTCGAGCTGCTCGACCTCGGCATGCCGGGCGACACCCCGCAGAAGGTCCGCGTCCGCAGCGACGGTCACGGGCTGCTCCGCATCGACCTGGCCGACGAGGTCCGGCCGCCGGGCGCCCCGAGCGCGGCGGTCGCCGACGCGTTGGCCGGTGCCGGCGCGGTGCTCGTCGCGGACTACGGCCGGGGCGTGCCGGCCTCCGGCGCCGTGCGCGCGCTGCTGTCGGCGGCGGTCCGCCGTACCCCTGTCGTGTGGGACCCGCACCCGCGCGGCGCGACGCCGGTCGACGGCATCCGGCTGGGCACGCCCAACCAGTCCGAGGCGGCCGGGCTGGTGCCGGAGGTGCCGGGCAGCGGCCTGCCCGCGGCCACCGGCCGGGCACGGGCGCTGCGCGAGCGCTGGGGCGCGACGGCGGTGTCGGTCACGCTGGGTGAGCGCGGCGCGCTGGTGGTCATGGCGGACGGCGCGCCGCTCGTCGTACCGGCGGTCGCGGCGCGCAGCGGTGACCCGTGCGGCGCCGGCGACTGCTTCGCCGCGGCGGCTGCCGGCGCGCTGGCCGAAGGTGCGCTGGTGTCCGAGGCGGTGGCGTCCGCAGTGGCCGCGGCGTCCGCGTTCGTCGCCGCGGGCGGCGCCGCGCGCGTGGACCTCACCCGCCGTCGCAGCGCCGCTTCGACCCGCCCGGCCCGCCACCCCAGTGACGAAGATGGACCCACCAGCCTGGTCTCCAGCAGGAAGATGGAGGGTCCATCTACGGCGGGTAGCTGGCAGACGGGCGGTGGGGCCGGCGGCGGCGCCGGTACGGCGGACGAGACCGTCGCCGCGGTACGCGCCCGCGGCGGCACGGTCGTCGCGACCGGCGGCTGCTTCGACCTGCTGCACGCCGGCCACGTCGCCTACCTGGAGGCAGCCCGCTCGCTCGGCGACTGCCTGGTCGTCTGCCTCAACTCCGACGCGTCCACCCGCCGGCTGAAGGGGGCGGGTCGGCCGCTGGTCCCGCAGCACGACCGCGCCGCCGTGCTCCGGTCGCTGTCGTGCGTCGACGCCGTCGCGATCTTCGACGAGGACACGCCGCTCGCCATCCTGGACCGGCTCCGGCCGGACGTCTTCGCCAAGGGCGGCGACTACGCGCTGTCCGATCTGCCCGAGGCGGACCTGCTCGCGTCGTGGGGCGGGCAGGCCGTCGTGCTGCCCTACCTCGACGGCCGCTCCACCACCGCCCTGATGAAGGAGGCCGTACGCCGTGCCAACCACTGAGCTCGGAGTCGTCGTGATCACCGGGGGGTCGTCCGGCCTCGGCGCGGCGACCGCGCTGGCGGTCGACAAGGCCGGCGGCACGGCGGTCGTCCTCGACCGGGTCGCGCCGGGCGCCGGGCATGACCACGAGATCTGCGACATCACCGACCGCGCTGCGGTCGACGCAGCGATCGCCGCGGTGGTCGAGCGGCACGGGCGGATCGACGGTGTCGTCACCGCGGCCGGCACCGACGCGTGCGGCACGCTCGAGGCGGTCGACGCCGACTCGTGGGAGCGGGTCATCAACGTCAACCTGATCGGTACGGCGTCCGTGCTGCGCGCGGCGATCCCGCACCTGCGCGCCACCGAGGGCCGGATCGTGACGGTCGCGTCGACGCTCGGGCTGCGCGCGCTGTCGGACGCGACGGCGTACTGCGCATCCAAGTTCGGCGTCGTCGGCATGACGCGGGCGCTCGCGATCGAGCTGGCCGGGGCGGTCGACGTGACGCTGCTGGTCCCGGGCGGCATGCAGACGGCGTTCTTCGACGACCGCGACCCGCAGTACAAGCCCGGCCCCGACGCCAAGCTCAACGACCCGTCCAACGTCGCGGCGACGATCCTGTTCGCGCTGCAGCAGCCGGCCGGCTGCGTCGTGCGCGAGCTGATCGTCACGCCGTCGACGGAGCCGTCCTGGCCGTGACCGGCGATGCGGTCGAGCGTGTCGTCGTGCTGCGCGCGCTCGGTCTCGGCGACCTGCTGACCGGCGTGCCGGCGCTGCAGGCGCTCCGCTCGGCGTACCCCGCGGCCTGGATCTTGTTGGCCGGACCGGCCGCGCTCGCGCCGCTCGCGCACGCGTCCGGCGCGGTCGACGAGGTGGTCGACGTGCGGGGTCTGGACGCGCCGCTGCCGGCCGCGCTGCGTGGCGCGGACGTCGCGGTGAACCTGCACGGCCGCGGGCCGCAGAGCCACCGGCTGCTGCTGGACTCGGCGCCCGCCACGTCCGCCCAGCGCTCGGCCGGCCACTGCCGCGCCCGGAACGCCGCGCCCGGATGGATCACGGTGCAGCCGCGCAGCCGCGGCGGCACGCCGTAGGCGGGGATGTCGATGTCGAGCGCCGCCGGGTCGGCCGGGATCGCGCTCTCCGACAGCAACCGGCACCAGCGCAGCACCTCGTGCTCGTCGGCGCGCCACCGCGGGCCGGCAACCGAGATGGCGGAGCAG
>DASQMY010000128.1:0-8475 GCA_035645255.1 Mycobacteriales bacterium | reverse complement strand
CGATGGGCGGCAAGGGATCGGGCATCGCCTACGACGCCGACGACCTGCGGGTCATCGCCGGGCAGGGGCTGCAGGCCAGCCCGACCACCGAGGTCCTCATCGAGGAGAGCGTGCTCGGCTGGAAGGAGTACGAGCTCGAGCTGATGCGCGACACGGCCGACAACGTCGTGGTCATCTGCTCCATCGAGAACATCGACGCCATGGGCGTGCACACCGGCGACTCGATGACCGTGGCGCCCGCGATGACGCTGACCGACCGCGAGTACCAGCTGATGCGCGACTGCGCGATCGCGGTCATCCGCGCGGTCGGCGTCGACACCGGCGGCTCCAACATCCAGTTCGCCGTCCAGCCGGACACCGGCCGGATGGTCGTCATCGAGATGAACCCACGCGTGTCGCGGTCGAGCGCGCTCGCGTCCAAGGCGACCGGCTTCCCGATCGCCAAGATCGCCGCCAAGCTGGCGATCGGCTACACCCTCGACGAGATCACCAACGACATCACCAAGGAGACGCCGGCCAGCTTCGAGCCGAGCCTCGACTACGTCGTGGTGAAGGTGCCGCGGTTCACCTTCGAGAAGTTCCCCGGCGCCGACACGACGCTCACCACGACGATGAAGAGCGTCGGCGAGACGATGGCCGTGGGCCGCAGCTTCGGCGAGGCGCTGCAGAAGGCGCTGCGGTCGATGGAGCAGGACAACCTCGGGTTCTGGACGATCGACGACGCGGCGTTGCCGGGCGGCGCCGACGCCGGCGCCGACGAGCTGCTGGCGATCCTGCGCCGCCCGCACGACGGCCGCATCTTCACCGTGGAGCGGGCGCTGCGGATGGGCGCGACCGTCGAGCAGGTGAGTGCGGCGAGCGGGATCGACGCGTGGTTCGTCGACCAGGTGCTCGCGCTCGTCGAGCTGCGCGGCGAGCTCGCGGCGTGCGGCGCGCTGACCAGGCTGGACGCCGGAACGCTGCGCCGGGTCAAGCGCTCCGGCTTCGCCGACCGGCAGATCGCCAGAGTCCTGGGCTGCACGGAGCGCGACGTCCGCGTCCACCGGCACGCGCTGGGCGTACGCCCGGTCTTCAAGACCGTCGACACCTGCGCCGCCGAGTTCGCCGCCGAGACGCCCTACCACTACTCGAGCTACGACGAGGACACCGAGGTGCGGCCGAGCGACCGGCCCAAGGTGCTCATCCTCGGCTCCGGCCCCAACCGGATCGGCCAGGGCATCGAGTTCGACTACGCCTGTGTGCACGCCAGCTTCGCGCTGCACGACGCCGGCTACGAGACAGTGATGGTCAACTGCAACCCGGAGACCGTCTCGACCGACTACGACACGAGTGACCGGCTGTACTTCGAGCCGCTGACCACCGAGGACGTCCTCGAGGTCGTCCACGCCGAGCAGGCCGGGGGCGAGGTGGTGGGGGTGATCGTGCAGCTCGGCGGCCAGACGCCGCTGCGGCTGGCCCAGTCGCTGAAGGACGCCGGCGTGCCGATCGTCGGCACGTCGCCCGAGGCGATCCACCTCGCCGAGGAGCGCGGGGCGTTCGGCCGCGTGCTCGCAGCGGCCGGTCTGCCGGCGCCGAAGCACGGCGTCGCCACGTCGTACGACGAGGCGAAGGAGATCGCTGACCGGGTCGGCTACCCGGTGCTCGTGCGCCCGTCCTACGTGCTGGGCGGCCGCGGCATGGAGATCGTCTACGACGACGAGATGCTCGTGTCCTACATCGCCCGCGCGACCCAGGTGACACCCGAGCACCCGGTCCTCGTCGACCGCTTCCTGGAGGACGCCGTCGAGATCGACGTCGACGCGCTGTACGACGGCAGCGAGCTCTACCTCGGCGGCGTCATGGAGCACATCGAGGAGGCCGGCATCCACTCCGGTGACTCGGCGTGCGCGCTGCCGCCGATCACCCTGGGTCGGGCCGAGATCGCGCGGATCCGCTCGTCCACCGAGGCGATCGCCAAGGGCGTCGGCGTCAGCGGCCTGCTCAACGTCCAGTACGCGCTGAAGGAGTCGACGCTCTTCGTGCTGGAGGCCAACCCGCGGGCCTCACGGACCGTGCCGTTCGTCTCAAAGGCGACCGCCGTTCCGCTCGCCAAGGCGGCGGCGCGGATCATGCTCGGCGCGACGATCGCCGAGCTGCGTGCCGAGGGCATGCTGCCGGCTGACGGGGACGGCGGCACGATGCCTGCCGACTGCCACATCAGCGTCAAGGAGGCGGTCCTGCCGTTCCACCGGTTCCCCGGCGTGGACACGACGCTCGGCCCGGAGATGAAGTCGACCGGCGAGGTCATGGGCATCGACGTCGAGTTCGGCACCGCCTACGCCAAGAGCCAGGCCGCCGCGTACGGCTCGCTGCCGACGAAGGGCAAGGTCTTCGTCAGCGTGGCCAACCGCGACAAGCGAAACATGGTCTTCCCGGTGAAGCGGCTGCACGACCTCGGCTTCGAGGTACTCGCGACCGACGGCACCGCCGAGGTGCTGCGCCGCAACGGCGTGCCGGCCACCGTCGTCGGCAAGTTCAGCGAGGGCGGCCGCAGCTGCGTGGACCTGATCCACGCGGGCGAGGTCGACCTGGTGATCAACACGCCGTTCGGCACCAGTGGCGCGCGCCTCGACGGCTACGAGATCCGCACCGCCGCGGTCGACAAGGGCGTGCCGTGCATCACGACGATCCAGGGGGCAGCGGCCGCCGTGCAGGGCATCGAGTCGCTGATCCGCGGCGACGTCGGTGTGCGGCCGCTGCAGGACTACCACGCGGCGCTCCGGCTCGACCGGCCGGCCGCCCCGAAAGTCGACTGATGCCGCCGGTGCAGGTGACCGGCGAGGTGCTGGCCGTGAAGAAGGTCGGCGCCTACCTGTCGATGACGGTCGTCGCGCCGGGCATCGCGGAGCAGACCAGGCCCGGTCAGTTCGTCGCCCTCGCGGTGGGCGGCGCGGAGTCGAGCATGCTGCTGCGCCGCGCGTTCTCGATCTACGCGGTACGGGAGCGGGGCATCTACGGCGGGACTGTCGAGTTCGTCTTCTCCGTGCACGGCAAGGGCACCGAGTGGCTGTCGCGGCGGAAGCAGCACGACCAGGTCGACATCGTCGGTCCGCTCGGCCGGCCGTTCCGGCTGCCGACGCGGCCGGCCAGCTGCACGCTGGTCGGCGGCGGCTACGGCAGCGCTCCGCTGTTCATGCTCGCCGACGCGCTGCGGGCGCGGGGCTGCCGGGTCGACTTCGTCCTCGGGGCGGCGACCACCGAGCGGCTGTTCGGCGCGCTCGACGCGAAGCGGATGAGCAGCCTGGTCGCGTTCACCACCGAAGACGGCTCGTACGGCGAGCGCGGGCGGGTCTCCGACGCCCTGCCCGAGATCATCCGCCGCGCCGCCACCGACGTCGTCTACGCCTGCGGGCCGATGCCGATGCTGCGCGCCGTCGCCGAGATCGCCGAGGCGCACGGCATCCCGAGCCAGCTCGCCGTGGAGGAGGCGATGGCCTGCGGGATCGGCGTCTGCATGACGTGCGTGCTCCCGGTGCGCGGGGACGACGGGCTGACCCGCATGCTGCGGTCGTGCGTCGACGGGCCGGTCTTCATGGGCGAGTCCGTCCGGTGGGACGCGCTCGGCGCGGTCCCCGCCGACTGCGTAGGAGCACCGAAGTGACCGAGGTGACGGTGATGCCGTCGACGGCGGAGCCGGACCCCGCGTCGGCCGTGGACATGACCGTCCGGCTGGCCGGTGTGACACTGCCGAGCCCGGTGCTGACCGCATCCGGCTGCGCGGCATCCGGCCGCGAGCTGGACCAGTTCTTCGACATCACCACGCTGGGTGCGGTGGTCACCAAGTCGATCATGCTGGCGCCGCGTTCGGGACGGGCGACGCCGCGGATGGCCGAGACGCCGAGCGGGATGCTCAACTCGATCGGGCTGCAGGGGCCTGGCATCGACGCGTTCCTCGATAAGGACCTGCCGTGGCTGGCGGAGCGCGGCGCTCGCGCGGTCGTGTCGATCGCCGGGCACAGCGTCGAGGACTACGCCAAGCTCGCCGCGCGCCTGCGCAACCGCCCGGGCGTCGCGTTGCTCGAGGTCAACATCTCGTGCCCCAACGTCGAGGACCGCGGCCTGGTCTTCGCCTGCGACCCCGACGCGTCCGCGGCGGTGGTGACCGCGGTCAAGCGGGCCGCCGCGGTGCCGGTGTTCGTCAAGCTGTCGCCCGACGTCACCGACATCGTCAACATCGCGACTGCCTGCGTGGCTGCCGGCGCCGACGGCCTGTCGATGATCAACACCCTGCTCGGGATGGTCATCGACACCGACCGGATGCGCCCGGCGCTGGCCGGTGTCACCGGCGGCCTGTCCGGGCCCGCTGTCCGGCCGGTCGCCGTACGCTGTGTCTGGCAGGTGCACCAGGCGATGCCGACCGTGCCGATCATCGGCATGGGCGGCATCCGGACCGGGCTGGACGCGCTGCAGTTCCTGCTGGCCGGCGCGGCTGCGGTCTCCGTCGGCACCGCCGTCTTCGGTGACCCGGGTGCCCCCGTCCGCGTCGCTCGCGAGCTCTCCCGCGCGCTCGCCGACCGGGGCATCGAGCGGGTCGCCGACGCCGTCGGCCTGGCCCACCGGCCGGGCGCACCGCAGCTGGCCGCCGTGGCCGGCTCGGAGCAGCCGGGTGACCCGGAGCCGCCTGCACCGCCGCAGCCAGAGACCCCCGGACCCGTCAGCTGGGAGGACGCGTGACCGCCGTCAGCCGCGAGGGCAAGGCACCGATCGCCGTCGCCCTCGATGCCCGCGACCTCGACACGGCGGCCCGCTGGGCCGACGCCGTCGAGCGGCACGTCTCGTTCGTCAAAGTCGGCCTCGAGCTGTTCTGCCGGCACGGGCCCGACGTCATCACCGTCGTCCGTGGCGGTCGGCACGTCGGGCTGTTCCTCGACCTCAAGCTGCACGACATCCCGGCGACCGTCGCGGGGGCGGCCAGGTCGGTGGCGCGGCTGAAGCCCGCCTTCGTCACCGTGCACGCCGCAGGTGGGCCGGCGATGATCCGCGCGGCGGTCGAGGCGGCGCCCGACGTGGCCATCGCCGGCGTCACGATCCTGACCAGCCTGTCCGACGACGACCTCGAGCGGATCGGCATGTCCGGCCCGTCGGAGACAGCGGTCCGCCGCCTCGCGTCGATGTGCGTCGAGTCCGGCGCGCGGGCGCTGGTCTGCTCGCCGCGCGAGGTCGCTGCAGTCCGCTCGGAGGTCGGTCCCGACGTCGTGCTGATCACGCCGGGCGTGCGGCCGGTGGGCTCGGCGACCGACGACCAGGCGCGGTTCGCGACGCCGCAGCAGGCGCTCGCCGACGGCGCCGACCTGCTCGTGATCGGTCGTCCGATCACCGGCGCGGCCGACCCCGGCGCGGCCGCGATGTCGATCGCCGCGAGCCTCGGTGCCCCGGTATAGCCGCGCGGCCGCGTCGCCGCGTTGCCCCGGACCGCCCGGACTCGCTACGTTCTCGCCGCCGGAGATGTGGGTGCCGCCCGCGGAGGCTCGGACCAGCACGGACAGGAGCGTGGCGTGGTTCTGCCGCCACTGACCCCCGAGCAGCGATCGGCCAACCTGCAGAAGGCCGCCGAGGCCCGGCGCGCGCGTGCGGACATCAAGGCCAAGCTCAAGCACTCCGGTACGACGTTGCGCGAGGTGCTCGTCAGCGCCGAGACCGACGAGGTCGTCGGAAAGATGAAGGTCTCCGCGGTCCTCGAGGCGATGCCCGGCGTCGGCCGGGTTCGCGCGGCACGCATCATGGACAAGCTGGAGATCTCGCCGTCCCGGCGGCTGCGTGGGCTCGGTGCCAAGCAGCGGGACGCACTGGAGCGCGAGTTCGCCGCTGGTGACGCCGGCGCCTGACGCCGTGCGGGAGGCGGGACGGCTGACCGTCCTGTCCGGTCCGTCCGGCGTCGGCAAGAGCACGGTGATCGCCCACATCAGGCGCAGCCACCCGCAGGTCTGGCTGTCGGTGTCTGCGACGACCCGGCAGCCGCGGCCGGGCGAGACCGAGGGCATCGAGTACCACTTCGTCGACGACGCGCAGTTCGACAAGATGATCTTCGCCGGGGAGTTCCTCGAGCACGCGACGTTCGCCGGAAACCGCTACGGCACTCCGCGCGGGCCGGTGCTCGAGCACCTCGCTGCCGGCGTACCGACCCTGCTGGAGATCGACCTGCAGGGCGCGCGGCAGGTGCGCGCGGCGATGCCCGAGGCGTTCCTCATCTTCCTCAAGCCACCGTCGTGGGAGGACCTGGTGCACCGGCTGACCGGCCGCGGCACCGAGCCGCCCGAGGTGGTCGCCGACCGGCTGGAGATAGCGGCGGAGGAGCTGGCGCACGAGGCGGAGTTCGACACCGTCGTGGTCAACGAGTCGGTCGGGTCCGCCGCGCACGCCGTGGTAACCTTGATGATCAATCCACCCGGCTGACCTGCGGCTTTGTCGCGCGCCGGGCGACCTGCCGAGAGGAACCCCAGCCTTGTCTGGTGTCATCGACACGCCTGAAGGCATCACCAACCCGCCGATCGACGAGCTGCTGGAGCGCACCGACTCCAAGTACAGCCTGGTGATCTACGCCGCCAAGCGCGCCCGGCAGATCAACGCCTACTACTCCCAGCTGGGCGAGGGCCTGCTCGAGTACGTCGGCCCGCTCGTCCCCGCCGCGCCGCAGGAGAAGCCGCTGTCGATCGCGCTGCGCGAGATCGCCGCCGGCCAGCTCACCTACGAGTCGGTCGACACCCCGTAGCCGTGCCGCCGTCGCGGGTCGGGCCGCACGAGAGCGCGGCCGACCGCGCCGGTGCGCCGCCGCGGGTGCTGCTCGGCGTCGCCGGCGGCATCGCCGCCTACAAGGCGGTCGAGCTGCTCCGTCTCCTCAAGGAGGCCGGCTGCTCCGTGCGCGTCGTGCCGACGCAGAGCGCGCTGCGCTTCGTCGGCGCGGCGACCTTCGCCGCGTTGTCCGGCGAGCCCGTCGCCACCGACGTCTGGGACGACGTCGAGACCGTGCCGCACGTCCGGCTCGGGCGGCAGGCCGACCTGGTGCTCGTCGCGCCGGCGACCGCCGACCTGCTGGCGCGGGCGGCGACCGGCCGCGCCGACGACCTGCTCACCGCCGCGCTGCTCACCGCGCGCGGGCCGGTCGTCTACGCGCCGGCGATGCACACCGAGATGTGGGAGCACCCGGCCACCCAGGCCAACGTCGCCCTGCTGCGCGAGCGCGGCGCAGTCGTGGTCGACCCGGACGTCGGTCGGCTGGCCGGTGCGGACTCCGGGCCGGGGCGGCTGCCCGCGCCTGAGCAGCTGGCCGAGCTCGCGCTGTCGCTGCTCGCCGGCGCCGCCAGGCCGGCCGACCTGGCCGGCCGGCGCATCGTCGTGTCAGCAGGGGGCACCCGAGAGCACCTCGACCCCGTGCGCTTCCTCGGCAACCGCTCCTCCGGCCGGCAGGGCTACGCGCTGGCCCGTACCGCGCTCGCCCGCGGCGCGGAGGTCACGGTCGTGTCGGCCAACGTCTCGCTCGCCGATCCTCCGGGCGCCAAGGTCGTCCGCGTGGTGAGCGCCGAGGACCTCCGCGCCGCCGTGGTGGCCGAGGCCGCCGGCGCCGACGCCGTCGTGATGGCTGCGGCGGTCGCCGACTTCCGGCCGGTGCGGCGCAGCGACTCGAAGATCAAGAAGGACGGCGGTCAGCCGGAGCCGATCGAGCTGGAGGAGACCGCCGACGTGCTTGCGGAGGTCGCCGCGCAGCGGCCCGCCGGCCAGGTGGTGGTCGGCTTCGCCGCCGAGACCGACGACGTCCTCCGCAACGGCCGCGAGAAGCTGGCTCGCAAGGGGTGCGACCTGCTGGTGGTCAACCGGGTCGGCGACGGCGTCGGGTTCGAGGTCGAGACCAACGCGGCGGTCGTCCTCGGCGCGGACGGCAGCACCGTCGACGTACCGCTCGGCTCGAAGGACGCCCTCGCGCACGCCGTCTGGGACGCCGTCGTCCCGCGGCTCGGCTAGGGACAGATCTTGTAGCCGGCGGTCGTGCCGGTGTACGAGCAGCGGTGGATCACGGTGCCGGCCTTGGTGCGCAGCGTTCCGGTGTCGCTGCCGGTGTTGTTCCACACGTAAGCGGCGCGCTGCCAGTACCGGTGCGTCGCCGTGTTGGTGCCCTTGCCCGTGTGGACGTAGACGGACTTGCCGGCGCCGAGTGAGAACGTGCCGAAGGTGTACGTGTAGCCGGTAGCGTCCTTGAGCGTCCATCCGGACAGGGAGCGGGTGGTCGTCGTGACGTTCTTGATCACCACGTACTCGGCGTTCAGGCTCGAGTTGCTGCGCGTGTCGGTGCCCGGGGAGTTGTAGTAGATCTTCGTGATCTTGACTGCCGGTGCCGCGTGCGCCGGTGATGCCGGCCCGGCGACGACGGCGAGCCCGGCGCCGAGTGCCGCGGCGGTAATTGCTGCGCGTGCTCGCATGTGGGTCCTCAGGGTGCTCGGTCGG
>DASQMY010000127.1:0-6067 GCA_035645255.1 Mycobacteriales bacterium | reverse complement strand
AGTCGGCGTGGCCGGGGGTGTCGATGATGTTGATCAGGATGTCCTTGCGACGCACCGCGGTGTTCTTCGCCAGGATCGTGATGCCCTTCTCGCGCTCGAGGTCCATCGAGTCCATCACGCGCTCGGTGACGCCGCCCTCCTCCTGCTGGTGCTGCGTGTAGGCACCGGACTGCAGGAGCATGGCGTCGACCAGCGTGGTCTTGCCGTGGTCGACGTGGGCGATGATGGCCACGTTGCGTAGGTCGTCGCGCGTGGGCATGCGAGATCTCGTCTCTTCATGATCGGGGGGGCTCGCGCGAGGGCGCGGCGCCCTCAGACTACCGTCCCGCGACACCGCCACCGTCTCCGGGGAGGCGAAGGCGCCCGCCGAGATCCCCTCCGGTCAGAAGCTGAAGCGACGAGCCAGGTCAGCGCGAGCGGGTGCGCGTCCGCGTCGTCGTGCTCTTGTTGCCGCGCAGCCGGTTGAACAGATCCATCGCGCGGCGCTGGTTCTGCGGCTTGCGCGCCTCGGTGATCGCCTTCTTGGCCAGGCCTGCCTTCGCCAGCCCGCTGAACAGACCCATCCGGACTCCTCGTGTCGTCGCGTCGTTGTCGCTACATCCTGCCCGCGAAGCACGGCGCCGGAACCTCGCCCGCTACGGACCGGTTTCGTCAGCCGCCGTCCAGCAGGGCCCGGCGCAGCGCCGCGACCACCGGTACGTCGGGCGGGAGCCAGGCGACGTCGTCCAGCTCGTGCACGCCGAGCCAGCGCAACGCGCGATGCTCCCCCGGAGTCGGTTCGCCGCTTTCGATGGCCGCCGTCCACACTCGGAGCACGGCACCGCCGCCGACGACCTCGACGTCCGCGCCGATGCGGTGGCCGACGCTGACCACGACGCCGAGCTCCTCGGCGCACTCGCGCACCAGCGCCGCCTGCTCGTTTTCCCCCGGCTCGACCTTGCCGCCGGGGAACTCCCACCAACCGGACAGCTCGGGTGGCCGGGCGCGCTGAGCGGCGAGGACCTCCACCCCCGGCGCGACACCGCGCAGGATCGCGGCGCCGACGACGACCGCGGCGGGTTGAATGGTCGTCATGGGACTCACCCTTGCACCTCGGGCGGCGCCGTGCGGCCGCCGGTCCTGACGGCCGACGAGGTCGCCGCGGCGCTCACCGGCCGGCCGGGCTGGTCCGGCGACACCGGCCGGATCACCCGCACGGTACGGGTGGCGCCGGACGGCGCGGCCGCCGTGCTCGAAGCGGTGCAGCGGGTCGCCGACGAGCTGGACCACCACCCCGTCGTGCGTCAGGACGGCGACGACGTGACATTCACCGTGTGGACGCACTGGCTCGGCGGCGTGACGGCGAAGGACTTCGCGCTCGCGCAGGCCATCGACAGCGTGCTCGCCGGAGCCGGCGGGTCGCGCTGATGGGAGCGGAGTCGGAGAACGACCTCGTCACGGCCGGCGTGCACGGCGACCTGCCGGCCGGAGCGGAGCTCAGGCGGGTCGGGCGGATGTCGCTCGGGCCGGTGCCGAGGCCGTTCAGCCTGCACCGCACGGCGCTGAGCCACGGCTGGTGCTCGCTCGCACCGACGGCGTACGACGAGGTCCGCGGCGTCCTGCACCGCACCCTGGCGCTCCCGGACGCCGGACCGCTCACCGTCTCGGTGCGCCAGCGTCCGGACGGGCGGCTGGAGGCGAGCTGGGGCCGGGCCGACGGGACGTGCGCGGACCGGATCTCGGTGAAGCAGCAGCTGCGCCGGATGCTCGCGCTGGACGACGACCTGGCTGAGCTGTACGCCGCCTGCCGGGACGACCCGGCGACCTCGTGGATCTGCGAGCTCGCCGTCGGCAGGCTGCTGCGGTCGCCGACCGTCTTCGAGGATCTGGTGAAGACGCTCACGACGACCAACTGCTCGTGGGCGCTGACCAGGTCGATGTGCCGGCGCCTGGTCGACGTGCTCGGAGCAGCGGGGCCGGCCGGCGAGCGGGCCTTCCCCACGGCCGGCGCGCTGGCGAGCGCCGGCGAGGACGTGCTGCGTGACGAGATCCGGGCCGGCTACCGGTCGCGTGCCTTCGTCGACCTCGGGGCTGCGGTGGACTCCGGGCGGCTGGATCCCGAGCGGTGGCTGGCGTCGCACCCGGCTGCGGGCCATGACGACGACGAGGTGCGCGCGCAGATGGCGGCGCTGCGCGGGTTCGGTCCGTATGCGAGCCAGGGGATGCTCGGCCTGCTCGGGCGGCCGCGCGGACTCGCGCTCGACTCCTGGGTGCGGGCGAAGCTGCCGGCCGTCCTCGGCCGCCCGGCGATGACCGACGCCGAGATCGCCGCGCGCTACGCGCCGTTCGGCCGGTGGGGTGGCACGGTCCTGTGGCTCGAGCTGACCCGAGACTGGTTCGCGCCGGCTACGTAGCGTCGGTCCCACGCGGGGTCAGCACGCAGAACTCGTTGCCCTCGGGGTCGGCCAGCACCACCCAGCTCTGCTCGCCCTGCCCGATGTCGACCGGCGACGCGCCCATCGCGATCAGCCGGGCGACCTCCAGCTCCTGGTCCGGCGGGTTGAGGTCGAAGTGCAGGCGGTTCTTGCCGGCCTTCTCGTCGGGCACACGGACGAACAGCAGCACGGGCAGCTGCCCCGACGGTGGCTCCACCGCGATCTCGGAGTCGTCGTCGATCGGATGCTCCACCTGCCAGCCGAGCGCGGCCGCCCAGAAGTCGGCCATCGCGCGGGTGTCCGCCGAGTCGATCGTGATGCTGTAGATGCTGCTCGCCATGTCGGGTCGGCCTCCTGCGCGGGTTGGTCTGCACAGCCAACCACCGCAGCCGGTCCGGCCGGTGGTTCGGCCGTCGCGGCTTGCCGGCCTACGGCGCCGCTTCGCTCGCCGCGCGCGAGTCCGGGATCACGTCCGGCAGGTCGAGCTCGACCAGCAGGTCGGTCAGCACTAGCTCCGGCAGCGCGGCGTCCGCCAGCATCCGGCGGACGAAGTCACCGCGGTCGAACGCACCGGCCGGCATCGCGTCCGCCAGCGCGGCGGCGAGCTGCTCGGCGACCATCCGGCGCATCATGTCGGTCACCGGTCCCCCTCGGGCGCTCGGCCGGTCCCGGCGGTGTGCCAGGCTGTGTTCATACAGCCCTAGGACGCGTGGCGGGACGACTTCGTTGCAGCTGTCACCCGTCCGGGCGAACGCCGCGCTTCTGCGAGAATGGCGACCGGCCGGCGCAGGGGAGGAGGGGGCCGTGCCCGAGAGCGACCCGGTGGCGCTGCACGGTCCGATCCGGCTGCTGCAGCTCGCTCCTGCCGGCGAGCGCGCAGCCGCGTTCGCCTACGCGGGCCACTGGCGCTCGGTACGCCGACCGGCCGACCGCGAGCGGATCCGCACCATCAAGGCCGAGGAGTGCGGCCACCGGCGCCGCGTGCACCAGATGCTCCTCGACCTCGGCGGCGGGCCGGCGCCGTTGCGTGAGGCGCGGATGGTCGTGATCGGACGCGTCGTGTCCGTGCTGTGCTTCGTCTCCGGGCCGTTCGTCCCGATGTACGGCGCCGGCCGGATCGAGCGCCGCAACGTCCACGCGTACGTCGACGCAGCCGCCCTCCCCCGCGCGGCCGGGCACCCCGAGCTCGTCCACGACCTGCTGCACATGGCGGAGGTCGAGTGGGACCACGAGGCGTACTTCCGCGCGCAGGTGGCCGGCCACCCGCTGCTGCGGCTCCTGGCGCTCTGGACCCCGCTGGGTCCACGGGCGGCACTCCGGGCTGTCGAGGCACCGGCCGGATGACGGTGCCGGCACTGCAGATCGGGGAGCGGGCGCCGGACTTCGTGCTGCCCGGCGAGTCGGGCGAGCGGCTGCGGTTCTATGCGCATGCCGGCGGGCGGCCCACCGCGCTGTTCTTCGACGCCGGCGGCGCGGGCGACGACGCCGCTGACGCCGCCGCGGGGGACGTCGCGGCCGAGCTCGCCGGGCTGCTCGCGGGCCGCGAGGACGTCGCGATGTGCGTCGTGCTCCCCCGGCACGAGCTGGCGTTACCCGGCGTACCGACGTGGGTGGACGAGACGGGGCTGCTGCGCCAGCGGTACAGCGTGCCGGCGACCGGGCCGGCGGCGGTCGTGCTCGATCCCAACCTGCGCGTCGCCGCGGTCGCGACCGGCGGCACGGATCTCGCGGCGCGGATCGCGGCGCTGCTCGACTCGCTGCGGCTCCGGGCGCCGGCCGTCCGGGTGACCGCGCAGGCGCCGGTGCTCCTCGTCCCCGGCGCGCTGGACGCGGCGCACCGGGAGCGGTTGATCGAGCGGTGGCACGAGGCGGGTGCCGTCGAGACGGGCGTCGAGCAGTCCGCGGCCGGCGGGCGACGGGAGGCCCTCGACCCCGCGGTCAAGGTTCGCCGCGACCACACGGTGGCCGACCCGGCGCTGCTGCGCGAGCTGTCCGCGACGGTCGGGCGCGCGGTGATGCCGGAGGTGCAGAAGGCGTTCGCGTTCCGCGCGACCCGCTTCGAGGGCTTCAAGATCGCCTGCTACGACGCCACGACCGGCGGCTACTTCCGCGCGCACCGCGACAATCTGACGCCCGCGACCGCGCACCGCGTCTTCGCGCTGACGCTCAACCTGAACGACGACTACGACGGCGGCGAGCTGCGCTTCCCGGAGTACGGCAACCAGCTGTACCGGCCGGACGCCGGCGCCGCACTGGTGTTCTCCGGGTCGCACCTGCACGAGGTGCTGGACGTGACGCGCGGCCGCCGGTTCGTGCTGCTCTCCTTCCTCTACGGCGAGC
Source organism: Mycobacteriales bacterium (assembly GCA_035645255.1). GTDB lineage: Bacteria > Actinomycetota > Actinomycetes > BP-191 > BP-191 > DASQMY01. The sequence goes on along the minus strand of DASQMY010000127.1, from coordinate 1,313 downwards.
CGCCCGCCGCGGCGGTGGCCAGCGGGTAGACCGCCCGGCGCTGGTCGGCGCTGGCCGCTGCGAGCGGCGGCGCCTCGGTCGCGGAGGTGGCGACCGTCGAACCGGTGCTCGTCTTGATCACGCGAAGCTGTGTCGGCACCCGCTGCTTCAGCTCGCTGACGTGGCTCACCAGGCCAACCAGGCGGCCGCCGTCGCGCAGCTCGTCGAGGACGTCCATCACCTCGTCGAGCGTCGCGTCGTCGAGCGAGCCGAAGCCCTCGTCGACGAACAGGCACTCGATCTGCGCGCCGCCGGCCTCCTCGCGCACCACGTCGGCCAGGCCGAGCGCGAGGGCCAGTGACGCCATGAACGTCTCGCCGCCGGACAGCGTGCCGGCGTCGCGGGTGCGGCCGGTCCAGCCGTCGGCGACCTTGAGCCCGAGGCCGGACTTGCGGCGGGCGTCGCCGACGTCGTCGGAGTGCTCGAGCGTGTAGCGGCCGGCCGTCATCCGGGCGAGCCGGACGCTCGCGGCGTCGGCGACCTGCTCGAGGCGGGCGGCCAGCACGAACGCCGACAGCCGCATCCGCAGCCGGTTGGCCCCGCCGCCGGCGACCAGGTCGGCGAGGCCGGCCACCTCGTCGTACGCGGCGCGCGCGGGCAGGACGCCGGCAGCCGCCGCCCGCAGCTGCGCCACCAGCTCGCCGACCCGGCCGGCGCGCCGGCTCAGGTCGTCGGCCAGCGATCCCGCCGCGCGGGCCGTCTCGGCCGCCGCGGCCAGCGCTGCCTGCGCGCCGGCCGGGTCGGCCGGCGGCGACAGCGGTACGTCGAGCGCCGGGTCGGCGAGCTCCGCCTCGACCAGCGTCCGCTCGCGCTCGCGGTCGGCGCACCAGCGTTCGAGCGCCGCGCAGTCGGTGGACGACCGGGCGGCCGAGCCGGCTGCCGGCGCGTCAGGGAAACCGGCGTCCGCCGCGGCAGCGGACGCGGCTGCCGCATCGCCGGCGGCCAGCTGCTCGGCCGTGACCCGCGCGGTGGCGGCCCCCGCGGCCGCCGCCACCTGGTCGGCGACGGTGTCGAGCGTCGCGGCGCGAGCCGCGAGGCTGGTCGCCCCGGCGCGCGCCGCTGCGACGACCGGCGCACGGGCGGCGAGCACGTCGCCGAGCGCGCGCGCCCGCGCTCCAGCGTCGTCGACTGCCCGCTGCCGGCCGGCGACCGTCTCGTGGAGCGCGGCTGCGCGCTGGTCGATCTGCTCCGCCTCGGCTTCGGCGGCGGCGGCGGCGACCGCAGCACGGAGCTGATCCAGCTCGGTGCGCAGCCGGCTGCACTGCTCGTCGAGC
>DASQMY010000126.1:0-18848 GCA_035645255.1 Mycobacteriales bacterium | reverse complement strand
GAGCAGCAGGTTGAGGAAGCCGTGGTGCTCGAAGCCGGTCTCCGGGTCCGTGTGTGCGACCGCGTGGTGCAGCCCGGCGGTCGCCTTGAACGGGACCCCCGCGGCGTGGCAGCCCGCGATGAACGCCGCGAGCTCACCCTGCGAGGGGAACGCCGACCGCTCGACGCCGCCGCAGCGGATCTTGGCGCCGATGGCGCGCCCGCCGGCTCGCGCGGCGGCGAGGACGCGCAGTGCAGGCGGCCACTCGGACAGCTCGCTCACCGGCAGCTCGACGAAGACCGGCAGGTCGGCCGGGACGACCGCGAGCCCCGCCGAGAGTACGGCGACGCTCCGGTCGAGATCGGGCCCGGTCGCCGCCACCTCGATGCTCGCGACCCGATGGAGGAGCGCGGCGTTGACTGCCGCGGTCACGGCGGCCTCGTCAGACGCGATCGTGACCGTGTCGAGGATCGCGCCGACCTCGATGTCGCCGCCGCCGGGCGTCGCGCGCAGCTCCGCCAGCCGGGACGCCGGGCAGAGGAAGCGGCCGACCAGCGAGGCGGTCGGTCCGGACCGGGTCGCGACGTGCGCGGCGATCGCGTCAGCCATCGGCAGCCGCGCCGGCGGGAAGAGCCCCGCGTCGTCCACCAACCGGTCGAGCAGGGCGGGCGGGACAGCCGTTGACATGGTGCGCAGGCTAGCGCACCGTAGCGGTGAGCGAACAGCGCCGTCCGATAACCGGACAACGGAGGTCGGTCATGCCGTACTACCGCAGCGTCGGCGAGGTCCCCCGCAAGCGGCACACGCAGTTCCGCCGGCCCGACGGCGGCCTCTACGCCGAGGAGCTCATGGGCGTCGAGGGCTTCTCCGGCGACTCCGCCCTGCTCTACCACCGCGGCCTGCCGACGGCGATCGTCGGCGCGGAGGCGGTCGACGACGCCGGCCGGGAGCTCACCCCCAACCGCCCGCTGCTGCCTCGACACTTCCTCAGCCACAAGCTCGCACCGGGCGGCGACCTCGTTGGTGGGCGGCAGCTGCTGATGGGCAACCGGGACGTCCGCCTGCTGTACGCCGTCGGTGCCGCCCCGAGCGAGCTCTACCGCAACGCGATGGGCGACGAGCTGGTCTTCGTGGAGTCCGGTCGCGCGACGCTGGAGACGTCGTTCGGCGCGCTCGAGGTCGGGACCGGCGACTACGTCGTGCTGCCGACGTCGACGACCCACCGCTGGGTGCCGCACGGCGAGGTGCGCGCCCTGGTCTGCGAGGCGAGCGGCCACGTCGGCCCGCCCGAGCGCTACCTGTCCGCACGCGGCCAGTTCCGCGAGAACAGCCCGTACTGCGAGCGCGACCTGCGCGGTCCGGACGAGCCGCTGCTGGCCGAGGGCGCCGACGTACCGGTGCTCGTGCGGCAGCGGCAGGGACTGACCCGCTACACCTATGCCCACCATCCGTTCGACGTCGTCGGGTGGGACGGCGCGCTCTACCCCTACGCCTTCAACATCGGCGACTTCGAGCCGATCACCGGCCGGCTGCACCAGCCGCCCACGGTCCACCAGACGTTCGGCGGCCCGGGGTTCGTCGTCTGCTCGTTCGTGCCGCGGATGTTCGACTACCACCCGCTGTCGATCCCTGCGCCTTACAACCACGCAAACGTCGACTCCGACGAGGTGCTGTTCTACGTCGACGGCGAGTTCGCCAGCCGCAAGGGCGCCGGCATCGAGGCCGGCTCGCTGTCGCTGCACCCGTCGGGCTTCACGCACGGCCCGCAGCCGGGATCGGTCGAGGCGTCGATCGGTGCCGCGCGCACCGAGGAGGTCGCCGTGATGGTCGACACCTTCGCGCCGCTCGACCTCGGCCGGGCCGCCCTCGAGTGCGAGGACACCGACTACGCCTGGACCTGGGCGCGTTGACGGCGATGTCGCCCGGGACGGGGCTGGGGCGACCGACCCCCGGCGACGTCGGCTGCCGCGTCCGGCGCGTGGGGTCCTAGCTGTCGGTCAGCCGGACGCGCACCATCGACAGCCCCGACCGGCGTACGGCGTCCGTCACCTCCTCGAGCGTCGGCGCTCGGTCGACGTTGATCTTGATGCCCAGCCGGCGTTGCGCCGGCTGCACGCCGAACTCGGCGATCAGGTCGCTGAGGGTGCTCGCGACCGCGATCGGTTCGTCCTCGAGCACGGCGTGCGCGCGTCGTCGGACGCCGCGATACGTGACCTCGATGTCCCGCCCACCGCGGAAGTTGTGCCGCCATGCGCTGCTGGTCAGCACGGTCACCACGCCGGCGATCAGGTGATAGCCGGCCGGGACGTCGTACCGCTTGCCGGTCCGGCGGCCGGTGTAGTGCAGGACGAGCACCTGGTCGGCGGCGCGGCCGCGGCCGACGAGGCGGCGCATCACCGGGTTGACCAGCCGCATCAGCGCTTCGGGCGGATGGCGGCGCTCGACCGGCGCACGCGCTGCAGCACCCGACTCGCGCCGCTGCCGGTCCGCCGGAGAACCCATGTGGACCTCCTGCGCGCGGTGTGGCGGGTCAAACCGCATTCGTGACGCAGGTCGCCCGCGTCCGGTGCCGAAACCGGTGGTCCACCGTGAATCGTCGCGCCATCGCAGGTAGCGTCCGGCGGTGCTCTCCTCAGCTGTCGAGATCGTCGTGCCGGCCCGGCTGGGCCGCGGGTTCCGCTGGCTGCTGTCGTCCGCCGTCGTCAACAACCTCGGTGACGGCATCGCGCTGGCGGCTGGTCCGCTGCTCGTCGCGTCGCAGACGCGCGACCCGCTGCTGGTCTCGACGGCGGCGCTGCTGCAACGCCTGCCGTTCCTGCTCTTCGGCTTCTTCGCGGGTGCCGTCGTCGACCGGGTCGACCGCCGCCGCATCGTCGTCGTCGTCGACGTCCTGCGCGCGGGCGTCCTCGTCGCGCTGGCGACGACGATCGTCACCGGCCGGGTGTCGATCTGGGTGGTCCTCGCGACGATGTTCGTCCTCGGGACCGCCGAGACGTTCGCCGACACGGCCGCCCACACGCTGCTTCCCGGCGTCGTCGACCGCGACGACCTCGGCCTGGCCAACGCCCGCATGCAGGGCGCGTTCATCACCACCAACCAGCTGGTCGGTCCGCCGGTCGGCGCGTTCCTCTTCGCCGCCGGGATGGCGTGGCCGTTCGGCGTCAACGCCGTCTGCTTCGTCCTGGGCGCCGTCCTCGTCGCGCGCACCACGCTGACCCGCGCGGCGGCTCCGGTCCGCGAGGCGGGGACGTCGGTCCGGCAGGACATCGTCGAGGGGGTGCGCTGGCTCTGGCGGCACCCGCCGATGCGGACGCTGGCGCTGACCATCGTCACGTTCAACGTGACCTTCAGCGCCACGTGGGGAGTGCTCGTCCTGTACGCCGACGAGCGGCTCGGCATGGGCGCCGTCGGCTTCGGGCTGCTCACCACTGCGGGCGCGGTCGGCGGACTGCTCGGGACCGGCTGCTACGGCTGGCTGGAGCGGCACTTCCGGCTCGCGGACATCATGCGCGTCGGGCTGCTGATCGAGACGCTGACGCACCTCGCACTCGCCGTCACCAGGTCGCCGTCGGTCGCGCTGGTGGTGATGGCGGTCTTCGGCGCGCACGCCTTCGTCTGGGGGACCACGTCGACGACGGTGCGGCAGCGCGCCGTACCGGACCACCTGCTCGGCCGGGTGACGAGCGTCTACCTGATCGGTGTCGTCGGCGGCATGGTCGCTGGCACACCGCTCGGCGGCCTGATGGCGCGGTGGTGGGGGGTGACCGGGCCGATGTGGTTCGGGTTCGTCGGCTCGGCGGTCCTGCTGCTCGTGCTGTGGCGCGAGCTCGGCCACATCGTGCACAGCAGCGAGCACACCGTCGCGGACTGACGTCCGGGTTGACCCCGCCCCAGGGGCATGGCGCAAGGTCGCTGCATGCGCGACAACGGCAACGCCGGCGAGGAACGGCCGGGCGCCGACTCCGTACACCTGACGACCGGCGCGTTCGTGCGCCGGTCCCGCCCGTCACCGAAGGCATTGCGGCTCTACGAGCAGCTCGGCCTGCTGATGCCCGACCACATCGACGGTGTCAACGGCTACCGGCGCTATCGGGAGTCGCAGCTCGCGACGGCGCGGCTGATCGGGCAGCTGCGCCGGCTGGGCATGCCGCTGGCGCAGATCGCCGAGGTCGTTGCGGCGGACGGCGAGAAGGCCGCCGCGCTGGTGGCGTCCTACTGGCAGGAGATCGAACGGCGGACGGCTCCGGGGCGACAGCTGGCCGCGCACATTCAGATCAGGCTCTCCGGATCAGAAGGAGCGAACGAGATGTTCGGCGACGTACGCGAGCGTGAGGTGCCCGAGCAGGTCGTGCTGACGGAGCAGCGCACGTCCTGCAGCCCGAGCTCGTGGGCTGGATCGAGGCGGCGGGCCACCGGTTGTACGAGGCGGCGGGCGAGCACGGTGGTATCTGCGGCAACAGCTTCATCGACTACCACGGCGAGGTGACCGAGGACAGCGACGGGCCGGTGGAGATCTGCCTCCCCGTCCCGGCCCCGGCCGCGAGCGCCGGCCCGATCCGCACCGAGCCGGCGCACCGCGAGGTGGACGTGCGGCTCGTCAGGTCGCAGGTCGAGTACCCGCAGATCCTGTCGGCGTACGACGCCGTCGAGCGGTGGGTGGCCGCCGGCGACCGCGACATCGCCGGACCGCCGGGCGAGGTCTACTTCAGCGACTTCGGGGCCGCCGGCCCGGACGACGAGGTGTGTGACGTCGCCTTCCCGGCCTCGGTGCCGGCGCCGACGCCGCGAGCTCGATGGCGGGCGGCAGGCCGACCGCCACGCCGCGGCGACCGATCACGACGACGGCGTACGACGCCGCGACGAAGACGGTGCTCGCCGCCGCCGGTCGTGGTGGCATGAAGTAGCTGGCGAACAGCGCGCACCACACGAAGAGCAGCTCGCTGCTCTCGAGCGGCGTGTCGGTGATCCACAGCGACACGGACATCGCCAACGCCGCCGTGCAGGGGATGGCATAGACGACATAGCGGTGCGTCCGCGCGCCCATCGCCGATGCACCAGAGCCCGAACACGAATGCGACGACGCTCGGCAGCACGACGCGAGCGGCCGCCGGTTGCTGTAGCTGGGGACCGTCACCCCGTGCACGAACGTCATCGTCGAGCCGACGCAGACCAGCACGCCGCCGAGCCGGGCGGCAGGCATGGGTGTGCGCTGTCGGGGTCCAGCGCGGCCGGGCTCTATCTACAGACAGTCGGCGGACGCCCGGGTCCGCCGCAGAGCCGTCCGCACGACCGGCTGGTCCGACCGGTCTACCGGCACCGACGACGATCGGCGCGGTCGGGCCCGGCGCCGTGTCTCGGCGGTGGGCGGACGAGGTTTGTGCACGCGTTCACAAGGCGTACTCTCAAATGCACAAGCGAGTCCTCGTACGTCGTGCCACGCGCGCCGAGCGCGGGTGCAGGCGGTTGCCGTCAGGAGCAGCCAGGTTGCCCCAGTCCACGCCGGTCAGCCGATGACCGAGCTCCGCAGGCGCGGGATCCCGGACGCCACGGTCGCCCGGCTCCCGGTCTACCTCCGCTCCCTCGTCGCGCTCGCCGAGGCCGGCGAGACGACGGTCAGCTCGGACGCCCTCGCCGGCGCGGCCGGTGTCAACTCCGCCAAGGTGCGCAAGGACCTGAGCTACCTCGGCTCGTACGGCACCCGCGGCGTCGGCTACGACGTGCAGTACCTCGTCTACCAGATCTCCCGCGAGCTCGGCCTCACGCAGGACTGGCTCGTGGTCATCGTCGGGGTGGGCAACCTCGGCCACGCCCTCGCCAACTACGGCGGGTTCGCGCAGCGCGGGTTCTCCATCGCGGCGCTCTTCGACGTCGACCCGCGCCGGGTGGGTGAGGTCGTCGCCGGACAGTCGGTGCGCCACCTCGACGACCTGCCCGTCGTCGTACGCGAGAGCGGTGTGTCGATCGGCGTCATCGCGACGCCGGCGCACGCCGCGCAGGACGTCGCCGACTCGATGGTCGCCTCGGGCGTGACGAGCATCCTCAACTTCGCGCCGGTGCTGCTGACCGTCCCGAGCGGCGTCGACGTCCGCAAGGTCGACCTGTCGATCGAGCTGCAGATCCTGTCCTTCCACGAGCAGCGCAAGTCGGCGGCGACGCAGCCGCCGGTCGACGGCGTCGTCTTCCAGGCGGCGTCGCTGTGAGCGTCCTCGTCGTGGGGCTCAGCCATCACACCGCGCCGGTCAGCCTGCTCGAGCGGATGTCGATCAACGCGTCCGACGTGCCGAAGGTGCTGCACGAGCTGCAGGACAGCGTCCACGTCGCCGAGTCGCTCGTGCTCTCGACGTGCAACCGGGTCGAGATCTACACCCATGTCAGCCGCTTCCACGGCGGCGTGCAGGATGTCAGCGAGCTGCTGTCGCGGCTGTCCGGCGTACCGCTGGAGGACCTCTCCGACCACCTCTACGTCCACTACGAGGACCGCGCGGTGCAGCACCTGTTCGGTGTCGCCTGCGGGCTCGACTCGATGGTGGTCGGCGAGGGCCAGATCCTCGGCCAGCTCCGGGAGGCGTTCCGCGTCGCGCAGGTCGAGCGCAGCGTCGGCCGGGTGCTCGGCGAGCTGCTGCGGCACTCGCTGCGGGTCGGCAAGCGCGCCCGCTCGGAGACCGAGATCGGCCGGGCCGGGCAGTCGCTCATCAGCATCGGCCTGCGCGTCGCGGCCGCCGGCATCGGCCCGCTCGCCGGACGCAAGGCGCTCATCATCGGTGCCGGCTCGATGGGGGCGCTGGCCGGCACGACGCTGCAGCGGATCGGCGTCACCGACATCACCGTTGCCAACCGCACGGCCGACAACGCCGACGCGCTGGCCGGTTCGCTCAGCGCGCGGGCGATCGGGCTCGGTGAGCTCGAGCACGCGATCGCAAGCGCCGACCTCGTCATCTCGTCTACCGGGGCGACCGGCGTCGTCGTCGCCTCCGACGTCGTCGAGCGGGCGGTGCGCTCACGAGCCGGTCGCCCGGTCTACTTCCTCGACCTGGCGCTTCCGCGCGACATCGACCCGGCCGTCCGCGGACTGCCCGGTGTCGGGCTGGCCGACCTCGACGCGCTGCGCGCGGTGCTGGAGACCGAGGGCGAGACCGGTGGCGTCGACGCGGTGCGCCGGATCGTCGGCGACGAGGTCTCGATCTTCCTCGGCTGGCAGCGCGCGATGCGCGTCGCACCCACGGTCGTCGCGCTGCGGTCCAAGGCCGACCTGGTCATCGAGGCCGAGCTGCAGCGGCTGACGAGCCGGCTGCCGGAGCTCGGCGACCGCGAGCGCCTCGAGGTCGACCAGGCGGTGCGCCGCGTCGTCGAGAAGCTGCTGCACGCGCCGACGGTGCGGGTGAAGGAGCTCGCCGAGTCGCCCGGCGGGGACCACTACGCGGAGGCGCTGCGCGAGCTGTTCGGGCTCGACCCGCAGGTGCCGGAGGCAGTGTCGTCGGCCGACGTGCCCGACCCCGACCTCGAGCCGTGACGCTCCGGCTCGGCACCCGGCGGTCGGCACTCGCGATGGCGCAGTCCGGCGGCGTCGCCGCCACGATCCTCGGTACGACGGGTCGTGACGTCGAGCTGGTGGAGATCACGACGCGCGGTGATGTGGACCAGGGCGCGATCACGCAGATCGGCGGCACCGGCGTCTTCGTGACAGCGCTGCGCGACGCGCTGTACGCCGGCACCATCGACCTCGCGGTGCACTCGCTCAAGGACCTGCCGACCGCCGCCGCCGACGGTCTGGTGATCGCCGCCGTGCCGCCGCGCGAGGACCCGCGCGACGCGCTCTGCCACCCCGGCGGGCTGACCCTCGGCGAGCTGCCGCAGGGCGCGCGGATCGGCACCGGGTCGCCGCGGCGGACCGCGCAGCTCTCGGCGCTCGGGCTCGGCCTCGAGCTGGTGCCGATCCGCGGCAACGTCGACACGCGCCTGAAGAAGGCCGCCGACGGCGTCGTCGACGCGGTCGTCCTCGCCCGCGCCGGACTGTCCCGGCTCGACCGCCTGGACGCGATCAGCGAGGTGCTCGACCCGATCCAGTGCCTGCCGGCGCCGGGCCAGGGCGCGCTCGCGATCGAGTGCCGGGCCGAGGACACCGAGCTGCTGGGGCTGCTGCGCAGCCTCGACGACGTCGACTCTCGCGCCTGCGTGCTGGCCGAGCGGTCGCTCCTCGCGGCGCTGGAGGCCGGCTGCACCGCGCCGGTCGGCGCCCTGGCCGACGTCGCCGACGACGAGCTCTACCTCCGCGCGGTCGTAGCCGCCGTCGACGGCTCCGACGCGATGCGACAGAGTCTCACCGGGCCGGTGGACGAGCCGGAGCTGCTCGGCCGCCGGCTCGCCGAGATCCTGCTCGAGGACGGTGCTGCCGAGCTGATGGGAGTGAGCCGGTGACGGGGTGGGTCGCGCTCGTCGGCGCCGGTCCGGGTGATCCCGGTCTGCTCACCCTGCGCGGCCGCGACCTGCTGGCCGAGGCGGACGTCGTGGTCATCGACCGCCTCGCCGCCGACGAGCTGCTCGAGCACTGCCGGGCCGGCGTGGAGGTCGTCAACGCCGGCAAGGTGCCGAGGTCGGGCCACGGCGAGGGCATGACGCAGGACGAGATCAACGCCTGCCTCGTCGACCGGGCGCTCGCCGGCAGCCGGGTGGTGCGGCTCAAGGGCGGCGACCCGTTCGTCTTCGGCCGCGGCGGCGAGGAGGCCGAGGCCTGCGTCGCGGCGGGTGTGCCGTTCGAGGTCGTCCCCGGGGTCAGCAGCGCGATCGCCGTGCCGGCGTACGCCGGGATCCCGGTCACGCACCGCGGCCTCACCCAGGACATGGCCGTGATCAGCGGACACCTCGACCCGGGCGCCGACGGGAGCGCGGTCGACTGGGCCGCGCTCGCGGCCGGCCCGGGCACGCTGGTGCTGCTGATGGGCGTCAAGGAGATCGGCAAGATCGCGGCCAAGCTCGTCGAGCACGGTCGCAACGGCGCCACGCCGGTCGCCATGATCCAGTGGGGCACCACCGCGCGGCAGCGCACGGTCGTCGGCACGCTCGACACCATCGAGACGGTCGCCGTCGACGCGGCGATGAAGCCGCCGGCGGTCACCGTCATCGGCGACGTCGTCCGGCTGCGCGAGACGCTGTCGTGGTTCGAGCGCCGGCCGCTGCTCGGCATGCGGGTGCTGGTGCCGAGGTCGCGCGCCCAGGCCGGCGAGCTGTCCCGGCACCTGCGGGCGCTCGGTGCGGAGCCCGTCGAGGTGCCGACCATCGCGGTCGAGCGCGGTGACGACGAGGCGATGGAGACCGCGGTCGACCGGCTCGAGGGCGGCGACTTCTCCTGGGTCGTCTTCACGTCGGTCAACGCCGTGACGGCGTTCGAGCACGTCCTCGACCGGCTCGACCGTGACGTGCGCGTGTTCGACACGACGACGAGCATCGCGGCCGTCGGCGAGGCGACCGAGCGGGCCATGCGCTCGCTCGGTCTGCGCGCCGATCTGGTGCCGGAGTCGGGGGCGAGCGGGGGCGCACTGGCGGCGGCGTTCCCGCGGGCCGGGGAGGGCGGTGAGCGGCGGCCGGTGCTGCTCCCGCGCGCCGACATCGCCACCGAGGGTGTCGTCAAGGGCTTGTCCGGCAAGGGCTGGGAGACCGTCGAGGTGACGGCCTACCGCACCGTCCTCGCCCCGCCGCCCGATCCGGCGGTCGTCGACGCCGTCCGCTCCGGGGGGTTCGACGCCGTCGCCTTCACGTCGTCGTCGACCGTCGCCAATCTGGTGACGCTGGCCGGCCACCCGGCCGAGTCGACAATGGTCGCCGTCATCGGACCGCAGACCGCGCAGGCCTGCGCCGCCCTGGGGATGCGGGTCGACGCCGAGGCTGACTACCCGTCCGTCGAGTCGCTGGCCGCGGCTCTCGCCGAGCTGGCCGTGAGCCGAAGGAGCGCCCGATGACCGTGCCGCCGCCGTACCCCGTCTCCAGGCCGCGGCGCCTGCGCACCACACCCGCGATGCGCCGGCTGGTCGCCGAGACTTCGGTCGCGGCGCGCGACCTCATCCTGCCGATGTTCGTCAAGGAGTCGATCAGCGAGCCGGCGCCGGTCGCGTCGATGCCGGGCGTCGTCCAGCACACCCGCGAGTCGTTGCGGAAGGCTGCCGTCGAGGCGGTCGAGGCCGGTGTCGGCGGGCTGATCCTGTTCGGCGTCCCGGCGGTCAAGGACGCGCGCGGCTCGGCGGCCGACGATCCGGACGGCATCGTGCAGCTCGCCGTCGCCGACCTCATCGCGGAGGTCGGCGACGCCACGGTCGTGATGACCGACTGCTGCCTCGACGAGGTGACCGACCACGGGCACTGCGGGATCGTCCGCGCCGACGGTTCGGTCGACAACGACGCGACCCTCGAGCGGTACGCCGCCGCGGCCGTCGCGCAGGCCCGCGCCGGCTCCCACGTCATCGCGCCGAGCGGGATGATGGACGGCCAGGTGGCCGCGATCCGCGCGGCGCTGGACGCGGACGGCTTCGCCGACGTCGCGATCCTGGCCTACAGCGCGAAGTACTCGTCGGCGTTCTACGGACCGTTCCGCGATGCTGCCGAGTGCGCGCCGCAGTTCGGCGACCGGTCGGCGTACCAGCAGGACTCCGCCAACTCCGCCGAGGCGGTCCGCGAGGTCCTGCTCGACGTCGCCGAAGGCGCCGACATGGTGATGGTCAAGCCGGCGATGAGCTACCTCGACGTCGTCCGCCGGGTGCGCGACACCGTCGACGTGCCGATCGCCGCCTACCAGGTCTCGGGCGAGTACGCGATGGTCGAGGCCGCCGCGGCCAACGGCTGGATCGACCGCGACCGGGTGATCCTGGAGACGCTCACGTCGATCCGGCGGGCCGGTGCGGACATTGTGCTGACCTACTGGGCGACCGAGGCGGCCCGCCGGCTGCGCTGACCGCGCCCACCGCGTGACCGAGCGAGCGGCTCCGGCCCTGTCCCAGCATGGTCACAGACACTTGCTCCGCGGCACGGTCAGTGCGGCTTGCGCCTCGACCAGGAACCGCTGCGAGTGCGCGACGAACGCGCCGTACGCCCTGATGCGCTCGTGCATGGCATGCAGGCGCTCGCGGTAGGCGTCGACGGTGAAGCCGGGAACCGTCCAGACCACCTTGCGCAGGAACACGATGACGGCCGCGACGTCGAAGAACTCCATCCGGGTCGCCTCGGCGCGCAGGTCCACCACGTCGAGTCCGGCGGCGGTGAGCTCGGCGACCGCGCGCTCGGGCCGGCGCGCCTCGCCCGCCGGCTGCGGTCCCATCATGAAGTCGATCAGCTCGCGACCGCTCGCGGCACCGACCTGCTGCGAGAGGTAGCAGCCGCCGGGGGCGAGGACGGGGGCGACCTCGTCCCAACGGACGAAGACCGGGTGCCGGCTGACGACAAGGTCGAACGATGAGCCGGCGAACGGCAGGTCGGCATCCTCAGCGACCTCGACGACGACGCCGCCCAGCGGCGCCAGCCGGCTACGCGCGAGCGCTGCGCTGGGCGGCCAGCCCTCGGTCGCGACGAGCACCGGCGGCGGCGTCGAGATGCCGGCGAGCACCTCGCCGCCTCCGGTCTGCAGGTCCAGTGCGCGAGTGGCCGCTGCCATCCGCTCGCTGATCAGCCGCGAGTAGCCCCATGAGGGCCGCTGCTCGGTGGCCCGGCCGTCGAAATACGAGAAGTCCCAGCCCTCCACCGGCACGGCAGCGCCTTCAGCGACGAGGTCCTCGAACGACGGCATCGGCCCAGTCTCGCGCCACGATGCACCGCGCCCAACCGGTTGACGGCGGCGGCCCTACGCCCGGACGCCCAGCGCGGCTGCAACGCCGCGGTGCGCCGCTGCCTCGTGGTGCCGGCTGCTCCGCTCGAGGGTCCGCGCGAGCGCGATGCGCGCCCAGCCGTCGTCGGGGCACCGCCGCACCAGCTCGGTCAGCGCCGTTTCCGCGCGGCCGAGCTGTGCGGACATGAACAGCGCGCGCGCCTGCAGCTCGAGCGCGCCGGTGTGCTCCGGTGCCTGCTGTACGACGGGAGTCACGATGGCGGCTGCGTCTACCGGGTGTCCGGCCGCGAGGAACTCGTGTGCCCGCCGGTACTCCGAGTAGAGCTCGTCTGGTGTCATCACGTGCCGGCCTCCTCCGGTCGTAGCGCTTGAGATCCGCACCAACGCCGGGGCACCGAGACGTGTTCCGCATGGGCGTGCCGTGCGGCGGGCACCTCACGTTCGTTTTCGACGTCCGGGCGGCTCGCCGGGTCAGACGGGCGAGCTGATCCCGGTGAGCCGCTCCGAGACCTCCCACAGGAGTCGGGCGTCCTCCGCGTTCCTGGCACGCCGTGACGGGGTCTCCCGGACGGGGTGACCGATCCCGATGAAGCGCGGGCCGTAGAACTCGCCGCCGGCCACGTCGGGCGCCGTCACCGCGCGAAGCATGGCCAACGCCCCGGTGCTCGCGGGCTGGGTGAGCGCCGGGACGACGAGGCTCATCAGCCGGTTGCTGCCCGAGCTGCCCTCCGTCCCGAGGTCGGTTCGCGAGCCACCGGGGTGTGCGGCCACGGCGATCGTCGGTGAGCCGGCGGTGGTGAGCCGGCGGTGCAGCTCCGCCGTGAACAGCAGGTTGGCGAGCTTGGACTGGAAGTACGCGCGCCACCGGTCGTAGCCGCGCCCGGTGCCCATCAGGTCGTCGAGGGCGAGCCGGCCGGCCCGGTGTCCCATGCTCGACATGGTCGCGACCCGGGAGCCGGGAGTCGCCAGCAGCAGGGGGAGCAGCTGCGCGGTGAGGGCGAAGTGTCCGAGATGGTTGGTCCCGATCTGCAGCTCGAACCCGTCCGCGGTGCGGCCCTCGTCGACGGCCATGATGCCGGCGTTGTTGACCAGCAGATCGAGATCCGCCTCGGCCGAGCACAGCTCGTGCGCGAACGCCGCGACGCACGCGAGCGAGCCGAGGTCGAGCTCGCGCAACACGAGAGCGGCGCCCGGCACGCGCTGGCGGATGCGACTGGCAGCCGCCTCCGCCTTGCCGGTGCTGCGGCACGCCAGCACCACCCGTGCCCCGAGTGCGGCTAGCCCGAGCGCTGTCTCGTAGCCGAGGCCGGCGTTCGCGCCGGTCACCACCGCGGTGCGCCCGTCCTGACGTGGCGCGTCAGCCAGCGTCCAGCTGGGGCTGCGCCAGCGGTCGACAGGGCGCGGCGCCGCCGGGCCGATGGTATGGGCGTCGGCGCTCATTCCGGTGCCTCCGTGAGATAAAGTGAACGTCGGTTCACCTCAGCATGATGAATCAAGGTTCATCTTGTCAACTCGGGAGGGGCCGATGGTCCGCAGCGACGCTGCACGCAACCGCGCCCGCGTCCTCGCCGCGGCGCGCACCCTCGTCGCCCGCGACGGGGCGGACGTCCGGATGGACGCGATCGCGGCAGCGGCGGGCGTGGCGGTCGGGACGCTGTACCGGCACTTCGCGACCAAGGAGGCGCTCGTCGCCGCCATCGTGCACGACTCGGTCGACGGGCTGGCGGGCCGCGCGGAGCGGGCGCTCGCAGCGGTGGAGGCCGGCGCCGACCCGTGGGCGCAGCTGCAGCAGCTCGTCCGTGAGGTGGCCGAGTCCTACGCGCAGGACCGTGCGCTCAAGGCCGCCGCGGCGTCGCTCGGCGCGGACGTCCGCATGGACCCGACCGCGAGCGGGTCGACGGCCGCCCGGGCGCTGGCCGCCGCCGGGGCCGTCCTGGCCAAGGCTCGGGACGCCGGGGCGGTGCGCGGGGACGTGACGACCGACGACCTGCTCGTGGTCCTCAGCCAGGTGCCCGACGAGGCGGTCGCCGGCCCGGGCAGCCGCGACCGGTACCTGCGGCTCGTGCTGCGCGGGATCGGCGCCTGAGCGCGCCCCGATTCGGCGTGAGCCGCCGCAGGCTGGGAAACTGCTCCCCATGCCCAGCGATGTGTACGACGACGACGCGCCGGCGTCCCAGGCGCTCTTCGACCGCGCACGGAAGGTGACCCCGGGCGGCGTCAACTCCCCGGTGCGCGCCTTCGGCGCGGTCGGCGGCGCGCCGCGGTTCATGGTGTCCGGCCAGGGCCCCTACCTGACCGACGCGGACGGCCGGGAGTACGTCGACCTGGTCTGCTCGTGGGGTCCGCTCCTGCTCGGCCACCGGCACCCGGACGTCGTCGCCGCGATCAGCGACGCGGTCTCCCGCGGCACCACCTTCGGCACGCCGAGCGAGGGCGAGGTGCTGCTCGCCGAGGAGATCGCCGGTCGCGTCGACTTCGTCGACCAGGTGCGGCTGGTCAGCTCCGGCACCGAGGCGACGATGTCCGCCGTACGGCTCGCCCGGGGGTTCACCCGGCGGGCCAAGGTCGTGAAGTTCGCCGGCTGCTACCACGGCCACGTCGACGCGCTGCTCGCCGCGGCCGGCTCGGGGGTCGTCACGTTCGGGCTGCCGGACACACCGGGCGTCACCGGCGCGACGACAGCCGACACGATCGTGCTGCCCTACAACGACCTCGTTGCGGTGACCACTGCGTTCGAGGAGTACGGCGACCAGATCGCCTGCGTCATCACCGAGGCCGCCGCCGCCAACATGGGCGTCGTACCGCCGCTGCCGGGCTTCAACGCCGGACTGCGGGCGCTCTGCGAGCAGCACGGCGCGCTGCTGATCCTCGACGAGGTGATGACCGGCTTCCGGGTCACAGCGCAGGGCTGGTACGGCCTGGAAGGCGTCGTCCCCGACCTCGCGACGTTCGGCAAGATCATGGGCGGCGGGCTGCCGGCCGCGGCGTTCGGTGGCCGCGCCGACGTGATGGGGATGCTCGCCCCGGCCGGGCCGGTCTACCAGGCCGGCACGCTGTCGGGTAACCCCGTCGCGGTCGCCGCCGGACTCGCCACCCTGCGCGCCGCCACCGACGAGGTCTACCGGCACGTCGACAGCACCGCGCTGACCGTCGCCGGGCTGACCGGCGACGCGCTCGACGACGCCGGCGTCGACTACCGGATCAACGCCGCCGGCAGCCTGTTCTCGGTGTTCTTCACCGACGGCGCGGTCGTCGACTTCGCCACGGCGACCAGGACGAGCGCCGCCCGCTACGCCGCGTTCTTCCACGAGCTGCTCCGCCGCGGCGTCTACCTTCCGCCGAGCGCCTACGAGGCGTGGTTCGTCAGCGCCGCGCACGACTCCGCGGCCGTCGAGCGGATCGCCGAGGCGCTGCCGCACGCCGCCCGCGCGGCCGCCGGGGTGGCGCCGTGACCGGCGTGCGGACCGTCGTACACCTGCTCCGGCACGGTGAGGTCTTCAACCCGGCCGGTGTCCTGTACGGGCGGCTGCCCGGGTTCCGGCTGTCCGACGCCGGCGTCGAGATGGCCAAGGCGGCGGCGCGGGCGGTCGCCGGTCGCGACGTGACGCACCTCGTGTCGTCGCCGCTCGAGCGCGCGCAGCAGACGGCCGAGCCGATCGCCGCCGAGTTCGGCCTCGAGACGACGATCGACGAGCGGCTGATCGAGAGCGAGAACAGGTTCGAGGGCCGCACCGTCGAGTGGAGCCCCGCCGCCCTCAAGCACCCAGAGATGTGGCCCTACATCTACGACCCGATCACCCCGTCCTGGGGGGAGCCCTACGCGGTGATCGCGGGCCGCATGATGGGCGCGGCGCTCGCCGCGCGGGATGCGGCGGCCGGCCATGAGGCCGTCTGCGTCAGCCACCAGCTGCCGATCTGGACGGTCCGCCGCCTCGTCGAGCGGCGGCGGCTGTGGCACCGCCCCGACAAGCGGCAGTGCGGTCTGGCCAGCCTGACGTCGTTCACCTGGTACGGCGACGACCTGGTCAGCGTGACCTACTCGGAGCCGGCCGGCCCGGCGTCCCGCAAGCCGGTCAAGCCCGGCGCGTAGCCGCTGCTCTGCCACAGCCGGCACGAAGAAGGAGGGTCCAACTAGCCATCCAGCGAGGAGATGGTGGGTCCATCTTCGTCGTTGGCTGGCAGCGCGATCATGTCTGTGCGATGCGGCCAGGCTCGCGTGCTCAATAGATCAAGGAGGCACACAGACTTGATCGACTGCTCCGGACGAGCACCCCCGCGGCGGGGCGACGGGACAGCGACGCGTCAGGCGACGGTGACCTTCTCCGGCTCGCGCTGCCGCTCGCGGGCTGGGGCCGGCATCGGCCGGTGCCGCTTCTCGTACCAGATCAGCCAGAGCATGTGGCCGAGGAAGAGGATGAAGAACGTCGGCAGCCACATCCGCGTCGGCTGCTCCACCGACCCGCGGTCGTACTTCAGGACGAAGGTGGCCGGCTTGATCTTGCCGATCAGCTCCCGCTCCTCGGGAGTCGCGGTCTCCCCGGCCTTGGCCGGCCCCGTCGTGAACCGCGTGTAGGCGATGCCCCCGCCGCTGCGCGCGAACTCCTTCTTGGTGAGGACGACGACGCCCGGTACGCCGACCTCCGACGCCTTGACGCCGAGCTCCTCGGCGTAGTGCTCGCCGATGACCGTGGCGGCCTCGGTCTCGGCGGACTTCAGCTGCTCGGTGTCGCCCTGCCGGATGGTCCCCTCGGCGTTGAAGAACTCGCGGCCCGCGACTGCGGGGTCGTCGGCCGGCAGCGGATCCCACGTCGCGACGGTGCCGGTGGGGCCGTAGTAGCGCGGCGTGGACGCCGGGATGCCCTTCTCGATGCCCGGCAGGCGGTCGATCGGGATGCCGGGCACGCCGGTGAACCAGATGATCGCGAGCACCAGCCAGGAGCCCCAGAAGGCGACGCTGGAGATGAGGTAGGCCTGCAACGGCCCGAAGCTGCTCTGCAGCAGCAGCCACACGCCGCCGCACAGCACCAGGAACATCAGGAAGACGGCGAAGTAGCCGGCCGGACCGCACGTCCGCCCGCAGTCGCCCTTCCAGGACAGGCCGAGGGTCAGGCTGAGGTTGTGAGCGAGTGCGATCACGGCATGCCCTCCGACGTCGTACGGGTCATCGCTGCTGACCGGCGAAGGCGAGCAACCGGGAGAACGAGCCCTCGTGGGCGCCCGCGGCCAGGTCGACGCCCTTCGGGAACTTGGTCTCGTCCTGCAGCGAGATCAGGAAGTTCATGACATCGCCGATCTGCTGGTCGTTCAGCGGACCGCCGTTGCTGAGCGCCCACGCCGGCATCGGCGTGAGCGGGCGGCCCTCGACGATGGTCTCGTAGACGAAGTTGTAGGCGTCCCTGGGCGTCTTGCCGAGGCCGTCCGGCGGCGACGCCATCTGCCGGACGAAGACGTCGTTGAGCGAGGGTGCCTGGTATGCGACCTGCTCCTTGCCGCCGGGCGGGATCCACTTGCGCTGGATGCCGCCCTGCGCGTTGGCGCCGTGGCACTGCGCACACCCGGCGTTGAACCCGACGTGCGCGCCCGCCTCGACCTCTTCGGGCGCCTCGGCGTAGATCTCCCCGCCCCGCTCGATCGACTCCTTGCGCTGCATGATGCCCGCGTTGGTGGCGCGCTGCGGCTCGAAGAACAGCCAGTAGGCCGGCAGGAAGAGCGCCAGGAAGATGGTGAAGATCAGGCCGATGCCCTGCCACCGCTCGAGGATGTTGGTCTCGAGCTCGTCGTCCGACGGCGCCGGCCGGAAGCCGACCGGCACCTCGGGCAGCCGCTGCCGACCGCGCGCGACGGTGCCCGGCGTCTCGCCCGGGGGGCGGTCCATGATTTCGCTCATCTGCGGGGTTCTTCGCTCCGGTGTCGGTGGCTGGTGGGCGCTAGCAGTGCGGGCCTTCGGGCTCCTGCCCGATGGTGTCGATACCGCGGGCCGGTGCGGCGCCTGGTGCCGCGGTGTCGACGGTGAGGTTGCCGCCGGAGATCGCGATCGGGAAGTGCGACAGGCCGAACGGCGCGGGGCCGTCCTTGTACTCGCCGGCCCGGTTGTACTGCGATCCGTGGCAGGGGCACTCGAACCACTTGCTGGACTCGCAGAACGGCACGCGGCAGCCCAGGTGGGCGCACTTCTGGTAGACCGCGAGGAACCCCTCGGACGCGAAGCCCTCGTAGACGCCGGTCGGGTCGTTGCCGTCCCAGAGCACCAGGTAGGTGCGGGCCTCCGGGTAGTACTTCATCTGGCCGGGAAGCGTCCCGAGCTCGCGCTTGAGGTCCTCGACCCGGCCGAGCTCGAGCTTGGCGCCGAAGCCGCCGCGGACGGTCGGCCAGACGAACGCCAGGCTGGCCGCGGTGAAGCCGCCGAGGCTGATGCCCATCGCGCCGAGCCACGTGCTGCGGAAGAAGTCCCGGCGGGACATCCCCCTCTTCTTAGCCATCCTGTGTCGCCCGCTCTCTGTCCGCTGTCGGAGTCACTGCGCCGTGCCTAGAACTCGAAGTACAGACCGCCCGACCACGGCGGCACCCACAGGTAGCCGGGGCCGCGGAAGAGCGAGCCGATGGTCGACAGGATCGCCGAGGACATCATGAAGAACGTGAAGAGCATGATCGCGAACTTGCGGTTCTGCGGCCGCATGGACGGGTTCTTGTCGATGTAGGGCCACGCCGCGAGCAGCGTCAGCCCGATGCCCGGCATCAGGACGCCGGCGATCATCGGGTTGAAGTAGCGCAGCAGCTCCTGCAGACCGAGGAAGTACCACGGCGCCTTGGACGGATTGGGCGTCAGGTTGACGTTGGCCAGGTCGAGCAGCGGCGCGTCGACGAACGTCGAGAAGACCACGAAGAACGCCGTCGCGGCGAGCACCGCGACGAACTCCTCGATGAGCAGGTGCGGCCAGACGTTGACCTTGTCGTCCTGGGTGCGCTCGACCCGCTGGATGCCCTCCGGCGGGACCATCGCGAGCAGGCGGTGGGTCATCGCCGAGCCGCCGTTGCCGCCGCCGGCAGCCGGGCCCTTGCCGGC
>DASQMY010000125.1:0-11330 GCA_035645255.1 Mycobacteriales bacterium | reverse complement strand
AGCGCTCGACGACGCACGCGCGGCGATCCGCCGCGCCGTGGAGACCTGATGGCCACTGTCCACGACCTGACCGGCGCGCCGCTCGACAGCGGTACGGCGGGCAGCATCCTGCGCGACCGGCGGTTCGCCCGCTACTGGTCGGCCAACGCCGTCTCGGTGATCGGCGACCAGGTCGGCGCGGTCGCCGTACCGCTCACCGCCGCGCTGGTGCTGGATGCCAACGCCGCCCAGATGGGCTTGCTCACAGCAGCGGTGTGGGTGCCGCACCTGCTGTTCTCGCTGCCGTTCGGCGCGTGGATCGACGCGTCGAGCCGGCGCCGGCAGCTGATGGTGCTGACCGACCTGGCGCGGGGCGCGGTCGTCGCGCTGGTGCCGCTCGCCTACGCCCTCGACCGTCTGTCCATGCCGCTGCTGTACGCGGTCGTGCTGCTGGTCGGGACGCTGACCGTCGCGTTCGACCAGTGCTCGTCGTCGCTGCTCTCGCTGGTCGCTCCGCGCGGCCGGCTCGCCGAGGCGTCGTCGTGGCTCAACGGCAGCCGGGCCGCGTCGTACGTCGGCGGGCCGCCGGTCGCCGGCCTGCTCGTCGCGGCGCTCCGCGCGCCGTTCGCCATGCTGGTGGACGCGGCCTCGTTCGTGCTGTCGGCCGCCATGCTCCGCGGGCTGCCCGTGGACGAACCGGACGTGCTGCCGCTCGAGGGCGTGCGCCTGCGGACGCGGATCGCGGAAGGGCTGAGCTTCATCTGGCGGCATCCGGTGCTGCGGCCGTTCTACGTCTGCGCGTCCACCATCAACTTCTTCAACTTCATGTTCAGCGCGGTGCTCGTGCTCTACATGAGCCGGACGCTCGCGCTGTCGCCCCAGCTGATCGGCCTGGTGCTCGGCGCCGGTGCGGTCGGCGGGCTGGCCGGCGCCGCCATCGCCAGCCGGCTCACCCGTCGCATCGGGATCGGCCACACGCTGGTGCTGGGCGTGGTCCTGTTCGCGGCCGGACCGCTGCTCGTGCCGCTCGCCGGGCTGAACGGCATCCCCGCCGTCCCGCTGCTGATCGCCGCCGAGGTGATCGCCGGCGTCGGGGTCATGCTGCTCGACGTGCCGGCCGGCGTACTGATCATGACGCTCGTCCCCTACCGGATGCGCGCCCGCGCCGGCGCCAGCGGCCGCGTCGTCAACTACGGCATCCGTCCGTTCGGCGCGCTGGCGGGCGGCGCGGTGGGGCAGGCGTTCGGGCTGCGTACGGCGATCACCGTCGCGGGCGTCGGCGGCCTGACCGCGATCGCGCTCGGCTGGTGGTCGCCGGTCCGCCGCATCCACGACGAGCCCGAGCAGGCCGTCTAGGCGCCTCACCACCTCAAAACGATCATGTCTGTGCGATCGGGCGCAGATCCCACGCTCGCGCAACGCCCGGATCGCACAGACTTGATCGACAAGCTTGTGGACAAGCGGTGCGGCAAGGCGCGTGGCAACGCCACGATCCCGTGGTGGGCGAATCATGGTCGGACCTTCTCGCACGCCAGCACGGCATCTTCACGGCAAGACAGGCGGCCCAGCACGGCGGGGCCGCCGCTACCTCGACTGCGCACTGCCGGCGTACAAGATCTGTCTCGAGCACGACGGCGACCTGCACCTCACCGACGTGCAGCAGCACGACGACATCATCCGCGACCAGACGCTGCGCCGGCTCGGCTGGCACACGATCCGAGTCACCGAGCGACGGCTGCGCGACGGGGCTGCACTCGCGCGTGACATCTGGGCGGACATCCTCGAGTGCGCAACCCGCCTCGGGGTTTCGCGCCGCCAGCGACGCCGCAACGCCTCCGCTGATCATCTCTGTGTGATCCGCGTCAGCAGCGCCGCGTGCGACGGCGGCCGATCGCACAGACATGATCGGCAAGCCGGAAGGAAGGCGAGACGGTCAGGCGGAGGCGACAAGACCCACGTCCGCCGGGGACGCCATGGCGGCGTGCTTCGGGAGGACCCGCACGGTGTAGCCGAACGGCCCGGTCCGCGACAGCGGGACGTCGCCCTCGTAGCGCCACTGACCCTGCTCGTGGGAGCCGGTCGGCTTCAGCGAGACAGTCTCCGCGCCGCCGATCGAGTCGGACTCGTCGACCCGCCCGAACGCCGCCTGGACGTCGACGTCGTCCGGGTGGAGCGACCCCAGGTCGACGATCGCCCGCACGCTGATCAGCTCGCCGACGACCGGCAGGTCGCCGCCGCTCGCCTCGACATGCAGCACCGACACCGACGGCCACGCCTTGACGATCCGGCTCCGCCACTCGGCCAGCTCGTGCGCCCGCGCCAGCCCGGACGCGCTCAGCTCACGCGACATCGCGGCGGCCGGCACGTAGAGACCGCCCACGTAGTCGCGCAGCATCCGCGACGCGAGCAGCGCGGGACCGGTCGCGTGCAGCGTGTGCCGGACCATCTCCGTCCACCGCAGCGGTACGCCGTCGGTGCGGTGGTAGAACCGCGGCAGCACCGACGTCTCGAGCAGGTCGTAGATCGCGTTGGCCTCGAGGTCGTCGCGGCGGTCGGCGTCCTCGACGCCGATGGCGGACGGGATCGCCCAGCCGTTCTCGCCGTCGAAGAGCTCGTCCCACCAGCCGTCTCGGATCGACAGGTTGAGCCCGCCGTTCAGCGACGACTTCATGCCCGACGTGCCGCACGCCTCGAGCGGGCGGAGCGGGTTGTTCAGCCAGACGTCGCAGCCGGAGACCAGGTAGCGCGCCATCTCCATGTCGTAGTCGGGCAGGAAGACGATGCGGTGCCGCAGGTCGGCCCGGTCGGCGAACTGGACGATCTGCTGCACCAGCCGCTTGCCGCCGTCGTCGGCCGGGTGCGCCTTGCCGGCGACGATCAGCTGCAGCGGCCGCTCGGTGTCGAGCAGCAGCCGGCGCAGCCGCGCCTCGTCGCGCAGCATCAGCGTCAGCCGCTTGTACGACGGCACGCGCCGGGCGAACCCGATGGTCAGCGCGTCGGGGTCGAGCGCGGAGTCGATCCAGCCGAGCTCGGCCGGGCTGGCACCGCGGGTCAGCCAGGACGACCGCAGCCGCCGCCGTACCTCGTCGACCAGCTCGGTCCGCATCGTGCACCGCGCCGTCCAGATGCTCTGGTCGGACACCCGCTCCAGCGCCGCCCAGGCGTCCGCCTGCTCCATCTCGCGGAGCGCGCCCGGCCCGATGTCGCGCTGTGCCATGTCGTAGATCGCGCGGTGCACCCAGGTCGGCGAGTGGACCCCGTTGGTGACGTACTTGATCGGCACCTCGGACTCGTCGAAGCCCGGCCACAGGCCGGCGAACATGCCGCGCGAGACGTGGCCGTGCAGCTCGCTCACCCCGTTGGCGCGCTGCGCCAGGCGCAGCCCCATGTAGGCCATGTTGAAGACCGTGCCGTCACCGCCCGGCTCGTCACCGAGCTCGAGCACCCGCTCGATCGGTACGCCGACGCTCGCGTTGTCGCCGCCGAGGTAGCGCTCGATCAGGTCGCGCGGGAAGCGGTCGATGCCGGCCGGCACCGGCGTGTGCGTCGTGAACACCGTCCCGGCGCGGACCGCCTGCAGCGCGGTGTCGTAGTCGTAGCCGCCGTCCTCGGTGAGCATCCGGATCCGCTCCAGCCCGAGGAAGCCGGCGTGCCCCTCGTTGGTGTGGAAGACCTCAGGCTCGGCGCCGTAGGCGACCAGCGCGCGGACGCCGCCGATGCCGAGCAGCATCTCCTGCAGCAGCCGGTGCTCGCTGCCGCCGCCGTACAGCCGGTCGGTGACCTCACGCTCGGCCGGTCCGTTCTCCTCGACGTCCGAGTCGAGCAGCAGCAGCGGCACCCGCCCGACCTTGGCCACCCAGATCTGCGCGCTGAGCCGGCCGCCGCCAGGGAGCGCGACCGAGATCTTCTTCGGCGCGTCGGCGTCGTCGGTGAGGAGCGTGAGCGGCAGGCCGTGCGGGTCGATCGGCGGGTAGTGCTCGAGCTGCCACCCGTCCCGGGACAGCGACTGGCGGAAGTAGCCGCGCCGGTAGAGCAGCCCGACGCCGATGATCGGCACGCCGAGGTCGCTTGCGGTCTTGAGGTGGTCGCCGGCCAGGATCCCGAGGCCGCCGGAGTACTGCGGCAGCACGGCGGTGATGCCGTACTCGGGGGAGAAGTAGGCGATCGACGCCGGCGCGTCGCTGAGCGACTGGTACCAGCGCGGCTCGGTGAGGTAGCGCTGCTGCTCGGCGTGGATCTCGCCGAGGCGCCAGTTGAAGTCGTCGTCCGCGGCGAGCTCCGTCAGCCGCGCCGTGGAGACCTCGCCGAGCAGGCGCAGCGGGTCGCGGCCGACCTCGTGCCACAGCCGCGGGTCGATGGACTCGAACAGGTCCATCGACGCCGGGTGCCAGCTCCAGCGCAGGTTCATCACCAGGTCACCGAGGCGGGCCAGCTCCGGGGGCAGCTGGGTGCGGACCGTGAAACGGCGGAGTGCTCTCATGCGGCTGAACCTATCGAGTCACGACGGCCGGATGGAATCGGTTCCGAGCGAGGCGGTCAGGATAGCGGTGCGCCGGTCCGGCGGCGTCTGCGCGTGTTTCATCCCGTGCAGGTCGGCCGGGTAGGTTCGGTCGTGTGATCGGGCGAATCCCCATAACTGACGTACGTCCGCAGGTCGGTGGCGGCCGCTGGCCGGCCCGCGCCGTCACCGGCGAGACGCTGACCGTCCGCGCCACCGTCTTCCGCGAGGGCCATGACCTGGTCGGGGCGGGCGTCGTGCTGCGCGGCCCCGACGGGCGCCGGCGTCCGCGCGTGCCGATGACCGAGATCAACCACGGCCTGGCGCAGTGGACGGCCGACGTCACCTTCGACGCGGAGGGCCGGTGGACCTTCGTCGTCGAGGCGTGGGCCGACCCGGTCGCGACGTGGCAGCACGGCGTCGAGCTCAAGCACGCCGCGGGTCAGGACATCGAGCTGGAGCTCGAGGAGGGGGGCCGGCTGCTCGAGCTCGCCGTCGCCGGCGTACCGAAGGAGCACCGGCCCCTCGTCAACGACGCCGTCACGGCGCTGCGCAGCACCGGCGACGACTACGCCGCCCGCCTCAAGATCGCGCTCTCCGAGCAGCTGGTGGGTCTGCTGCAGGAGCACCCGCTGCGCTGGCTCGTCACGTCGAGCGAGAAGCTCGGCGTCTGGGTCGACCGCCGCACGGCGCTGTACTCCTCCTGGTACGAGTTCTTCCCGCGGTCGATCGGCGCCACCGGCACCAGGAGCGGCACCTTCCGCACGGCGGCGGAGGACCTCCCCCGCGTCGCGGCGATGGGCTTCGACGTGCTCTACCTGCCGCCGATCCACCCGATCGGCACGACCTTCCGCAAGGGACCCAACAACACGCTGGCACCGGAGCCGGGCGACCCGGGCAGCCCGTGGGGCATCGGCAGCCAGGAGGGCGGCCACGACGCGGTCCACCCCGAGCTCGGGACGATCAAGGACTTCGACTACTTCGTGCAGCAGGCCGGCAAGGTAGGCATCGAGGTCGCGCTCGACCTGGCGCTGCAGTGCTCGCCCGACCACCCGTGGGTCAAGGCGCACCCGCAGTGGTTCACGACCCGAGCCGACGGCTCGATCGCCTACGCCGAGAACCCCCCGAAGAAGTACCAGGACATCTACCCGCTCAATTTCGACAACGACCCGGCCGGCATCTACGCGGAGGTGCTCCGGATCGTGCGGTTCTGGATGGGCCACGGCGTGCGGATCTTCCGCGTCGACAACCCGCACACCAAGCCGCTGGCGTTCTGGGAGTGGCTGATCGCCGAGGTCAAGAAGACCGACCCCGACGTCCTCTTCCTGTCCGAGGCGTTCACCCGGCCGCCGGTCATGCACACGCTCGCGATGATCGGCTTCACCCAGTCCTACACCTACTTCACCTGGCGCAACGCGAAGTGGGAGCTCGAGGAGTACTGCCGGGAGCTCGCCCACACCGACGCAGCCGACTACATGCGGCCCAACTTCTGGACCAACACGCAGGACATCCTCACCGCCTACCTGCAGTACGGCGGACCGCCGGCGTTCAAGGTCCGGGCCCTGCTCGCCGCGCTGCTGACGCCAAGCTGGGGCATGTACTCCGGCTTCGAGCTCTGCGAGG
Organism: Mycobacteriales bacterium; assembly: GCA_035645255.1. Classification (GTDB taxonomy): domain Bacteria; phylum Actinomycetota; class Actinomycetes; order BP-191; family BP-191; genus DASQMY01. The sequence continues at coordinate 5,230 of DASQMY010000125.1, read as the reverse complement.
GCACCGCGCTGCGCCCCGGCTCGGAGGAGTACCTCGACTCCGAGAAGTACCAGTACCGGCCGCGCGACTTCAGCCACGCGCCGCTGACGCCGTACGTCACCATGCTCAACCGGCTCCGCCGCGAGCACCCCGCGCTGCAGTGGCTGCGCAACCTGCGCTTCCACGTCGTCGACAACGACAGCGTGATGGCGTTCTCCAAGTCGCTGGGCACCGACCGCGTGCTCGCCGTCGTCAACCTCGACCCGCACCACGTCCAGGAGGGCACGCTGTTCCTCGACCTCGCCGAGCTCGGCCTGCCGCCGGACGCGCACTTCGCCGTGCACGACGAGGTGACCGGCGCGACCTACACCTGGGACGGCAGCCGGCAGTACGTCCGGCTCGACCCGTTCACCGAGCCGGCGCACATCTTCACCGTGCGCGAGGTCTGACCGTGCCGCTCGAGAGCAACGACCCCACCTGGTACAAGCGCGCGGTCTTCTACGAGGTGCTCATCCGCGGCTTCTACGACTCCAGCGGCGACGGCACCGGCGACATCCGCGGCCTGACCCACAAGATGGACTACCTGGAGTGGCTCGGCGTCGACTGCCTGTGGCTGCTGCCGATCTACGAGTCGCCGCTGCGCGACGGCGGCTACGACATCGCCGACTTCCTCAAGATCCTGCCGGAGTTCGGCGACCTCGGCGACTTCGTGCAGCTCGTCGACGAGGCGCACAACCGCGGGGTCCGGATCATCGCCGACCTGGTCATGAACCACACCAGCGACGCGCACCCGTGGTTCCAGGCGTCGCGCGAGGACCCAGAGGGCCCGTTCGGCGACTTCTACGTGTGGAGCGACACCGACCAGCTTTACCCCGACGCGCGGATCATCTTCGTCGACACCGAGAAGTCCAACTGGTCGTGGGACCCGGTCCGCCAGCAGTACTACTGGCACCGGTTCTTCAGCCACCAGCCGGACCTCAACTACGCCAACCCGGCCGTCCAGGACGCGATGATCGAGGTGCTGCGGTTCTGGCTCGACCTCGGCATCGACGGCTTCCGGCTGGACGCGGTCCCCTACCTCTACGAGGAGGACGGGACCAACTGCGAGAACCTCAAGCCGACGCACGCCTACCTCAAGCGGGTGCGCCGCGAGGTGGACGAGATGTACGCCGACCGCGTGCTGCTCGCGGAGGCCAACCAATGGCCGGCCGACGTCGTCGAGTACTTCGGCGACGACGACGAGTGCCAGATGGCGTTCCACTTCCCGCTGATGCCGCGCATCTTCATGGCCGCCCGCCGGGAGACGCGCTACCCGATCACCGAGATCCTCGCGAGCACGCCGGACATCCCGCCCAACTGCCAGTGGGGCATCTTCCTGCGCAACCACGACGAGCTGACGCTCGAGATGGTGACCGACGAAGAGCGCGACTACATGTACAGCGAGTACGCCAAGGACTCGCGGATGAAGGCCAACATCGGCATCCGCCGGAGGCTCGCGCCGCTGCTCGACAACAGCCGCGACCTGCTCGAGCTGTTCAACACGCTGCTGCTGTCGCTGCCCGGCTCGCCGGTCATCTACTACGGCGACGAGATCGGCATGGGCGACAACATCTACCTCGGCGACCGCGACGGCGTGCGCACGCCCATGCAATGGAGCGGTGACCGCAACGCCGGCTTCTCGACGGCCGACCCGCAGCGGCTCTACCTGCCGGTGCTGCTCGACGCGGTCTACGGCTACCAGGCCGTCAACGTCGACGCCGAGATGCGCTCGCCGACGTCGATGCTGCACTGGACCAAGCGGATGATCGACGTCCGCAAGCAGCACCCGGTGTTCGGGATCGGCTCCTTCGAGGACCTCGGCGGCTCCAACCCCAGCGTGTTCGGCTTCCTGCGCCAGTACGGCGACGACATCGTCGTGTGCGTCAGCAACCTGTCGCGGTTCGCGCAGTTCACCGAGCTCGATCTCTCCCGGTTCGAGGGCTGCACGCCGGTCGAGCTGCTCGGCGGTGTGCACTTCCCGCGAATCGGTGAGCTGCCCTACCTGCTGACGCTCGCGCCGCACGGGTCCTTCTGGTTCCAGGTCAGGCAGGAGTACTCGTGACGCTCACCGGGCTCGACGACGCGCTGCCGGGCTGGCTCCCCGGCCAGCGCTGGTACGCCGGCAAGGGACGCCCGCTCCGCCGTACCCGCAGCTTCGTCGCGGCCACCCTCCGCGGTGACGACCCGCAGCTGCACCTGGTGCTGGTCGACTGCGAGTACAGCTCCGGGCCGATCGACCGCTACCAGCTGCCGCTGGGGCTGCGCCGCGAGCTGCCCGACAACCTCCAGTACGCCGCGATCGGTCCGGTCGAGTGCGACGGCGAGAGCTACCGCGCCTACGACGCGCTGCACGACGCCGAGCTCACCGGCGTGCTGCTCGACCAGATCGAGGCGGGCCGGACGATCGGACCGGTCTCGTTCAGCAGCACGCAGTCGCTCGTCCACCGGCCGGGCCGGCTGCTCGGCGGCGAGCAGAGCAACTCGTCGGTCGTCTTCGGTGACGACCACATCCTCAAGGTCTTCCGGAAGATCACCCCGCCCGGACTCAACCCCGACCTCGAGGTGACCCGGGCGCTGGCGGCGGTCGGGTCGACCGTGATCGCGCCGCCGCAGGGGTGGTACGAGTACGTCACGCCCGACTTCTCCGCGACCCTCGGACTGCTGCAGCCCTTCCTGCGCGGGGGCACCGACGGCTGGGGCCTGGCGATCACCAGCGTGCGCGACCTGCTGCACGACCTGACGCAGCAGGCCGACGAGGCCGGCGGTGACTTCGCACCGGAGGCCCATCGGCTCGGCGGGGTGACGGCGGCGATGCACGCCGACCTGCGCGCGGCGCTGCCAACCCGAAGCACCGCCGACGCCGCGCAGCGGGCGATGTCGGACCAGATGGTCGAGCGGCTGCACGTCGCGGCGGCCGCCGTCCCCGACCTGCGCCCGCACGTGCCCGAGCTCGCGGCTGCCTACTCGGACGTCGCCGAGCTCACCGCGCCGGTGGGGCTGCAGCGCATCCACGGCGACTACCACCTCGGCCAGGTGCTGCGCACCGATCACGGCTGGGTCGTCCTCGACTTCGAGGGCGAGCCGGCCCGCTCGCTCGACGAGCGCCGCGCGGTGATGAGCCCACTGCGCGACGTCGCCGGGATGCTGCGCTCGTTCGACTACGCCGCCCGCCACCACCTGATGGACGTGACCAGCCCGTCCGAGCGGCTGCGGGAGAGCGCGGAGCAGTGGGCGACGCGCAACCGCACCGCCTTCTGCGACGGCTACGCGGAGCACAGCGGCAGCGACCCGCGCGAGCAGGCGGTCCTGCTCCGCGCCTACCAGCTGGACAAGGCGGTCTACGAGGTGGTCTACGAGGCGCGCAACCGCCCGGCGTGGATCACCATCCCGCTCGGCAGCATCCAGCGGCTGGTCGAGAAGTGAGAGTGACCGACGAGCTGACGCGCCAGTACGGCGAGATCGCGCGCGGCGAGCACGGCGACCCGCACGCGATCCTCGGCGCCCACCCGCGCGGCGACGGTGTGACGATCCGCGCGTTCCGGCCGCACGCCGACGCGGTGTCCGCGGTGGTCGAGGGCAAGGAGCACCCGCTGGCGCTGGTGCACGACGGCGGGATCTTCGCCGGCACGGTGCCCGGGAAGGTCGTCCCGGACTACCGGCTCGCGGTCACCTACGGCGGCGACACGCACACGCACGACGACCCCTACCGCTACCTGCCGACGCTCGGCGCGATCGACCTGCACCTGCTCGGCGAGGGCCGGCACGAGGACCTCTGGGAACGGCTCGGTGCGCACGTCCAGCGCTACGACCTGACCACCGGCGTGTCGTTCGCGGTGTGGGCACCCAACGCGCGCGGCGTGCGCGTCGCGGGCGACTTCAACTTCTGGGACGGCCGCGGCTACCCGATGCGCTCGATGGGCTCTTCGGGCGTCTGGGAGCTGTTCGTCCCGGGCGTCGGAGCAGGCACCTGCTACAAGTTCGACGTGCTCGGCGCCGACGGCGTCTGGCGGCAGAAGGCCGACCCGTTCGCGTTCCACACCCAGGTGCCGCCGCAGACGGCTAGCGTCGTGTTCGAGTCCACCTACCGGTGGAACGACGAGAGCTGGCTGCGCGCGCGGACCGCACGGTCGCCGTACATCGAGCCGATGAGCGTCTACGAGGTGCACCTCGCCTCGTGGCGGCAGGGCCTGTCCTACCGCGAGCTCGCCGAGCAGCTGACGGGCTACGTGCTGGAGACCGGCTTCACGCACGTGGAGCTCCTCCCCGTGGCCGAGCACCCGTTCGGCGGTTCGTGGGGCTACCAGGTCACCGGCTTCTACGCGCCGACGGCGCGCTTCGGCAGCCCCGACGACTTCCGCTACCTGGTCGACCGGCTGCACCAGGCGGGCATCGGCGTCATCGTCGACTGGGTGCCTGCGCACTTCCCCAAGGACGAGTTCGCGCTCGCCCGCTTCGACGGCACCGCCCTGTACGAGCACGAGGACCCACGGCTGGGCGAGCACCCCGACTGGGGCACGCTGGTCTTCAACTTCGCGCGCAACGAGGTGCGCAACTTCCTGATCGCCAACGCGCTGTTCTGGATCGAGGAGTTCCACATCGACGGGCTGCGCGTTGACGCCGTCGCCTCGATGCTCTACCTCGACTACTCGCGCGAGCCCGGCCAGTGGCTGCCCAACCGGCACGGCGGCCGGGAGAACCTCGACGCGGTGCAGTTCCTGCAGGAGATGAACGCGACGGTCTACCGCCGTACCCCTGGCGTGATGACGATCGCCGAAGAGTCCACGGCGTGGCCGGGCGTCTCCCGGCCCACCCACCTGGGCGGCCTCGGCTTCGGCTTCAAGTGGAACATGGGCTGGATGCACGACACGCTCGGCTACTCCTCGCGCGAGCCGGTCTACCGGCAGTACCACCACCACCAGATGACGTTCTCCATGATGTACGCCTACACCGAGAACTTCGTGCTGCCGATCTCGCACGACGAGGTCGTGCACGGCAAGGGGTCCGTGCTGCGCAAGATGCCCGGCGACCGGTGGAAGCAGCTCGCCAACATGCGCGCCGTGCTCGGCTACATGTGGGCGCACCCCGGCAAGCAGCTGCTGTTCATGGGTCAGGAGTTCGCACAGGACGCCGAGTGGTCCGAGAATCTATCGCTCGACTGGTGGCTGCTCGACCTCCCCGAGCACCGCGGGATGCACACGCTGGTCCGTGACCT
>DASQMY010000124.1:0-8224 GCA_035645255.1 Mycobacteriales bacterium | reverse complement strand
CGGCGGGGTGCCCCGGCCGTGCGTGAGTGGTGGTCATTCGGGTCGGTCCCGGCGCCGTGCCGGGAGCGCACCTCCGTCCGATTCGAATGGGTGTGCGGCGAGAACGCGGCGTGCGGATGGGAATCCGGTCGCCGGCAGCAGTGCTTGCTTCGGCTAGCACGGTACGCCGGCCGAAGCGTCGCGCCGGCCGCGCGCCCCTCGCCGGGTGACCCGGATCACGTGAGCGCAGCAGTTGATGACACCCGTTCGGCCCAGTCGCACTGCTCAAGACGCCGTTCGCGGGATGCCGATGAAGCAGGTGACCCCGCTGTGCGAAACCCGCCTGTGCCAACCCGACGGAGAACCTCTGACATGACGACCTCCACACCCGCCGTCAGCTGGACCCGGCGACTGCAGGCGAAGCTCGCCCGGCGCATCGCCTTCTCCGTCGGCGCACTCGTGCTGCTGACCGGCGTCGCGCCCGCGATGGCGAACGCCGCCGGCGGCAGCTTGCCCAACCCGGTTGCCATCGCCCTGCGCAGCTCGAGCCGAACCGTCGCCAACCTCCTCGCCCCGGCACGCGCCGTAGTCGACACCGGCGGCGCCTGCCCGGCCGCGACCCCGACGGTGACCGGCGAGCCGGCCGCGAGCCCGACCCCCGAGCCGACGCCGAGCAGCACCCCGGCTGCGCCTGGCGACGCCGCTGACGCGGACGAGCCCGCGTGCAACGGCGAGACCACACCGACCAGCGAGCCGACTCCGACCCCGACCCCGACGCCCGCGGCGAGCCCCAGCGAGGTCGCCGACGACGAGGCTGACGACGCCGCGGCGGACTCGGCCGGCAGGATCGTCAGCACGGTCGCCAGGTGCGCACCCAAGGGCAAGGACGCGCTGCTCGCCGCGGCGGGTCCGGGACTCACCAACCACGGCGCGTTCGTGCAGGTGGCCGCGGCCGGCGGCACGCTGACGACGTCGTTCGGCACGTTCGACCTGGCGACGCCGTCCGGCGCCGACGCGTTCTGCGCGGCGGCCGACGCGGCGGCGGCCGAGCTCGGCGTGGCGAAGAAGGTCAAGGCCGACAAGGCCGACAAGGCCGTGGCGAAGGCGGCCAAGGTGAAGGCGGCCAAGGCCGCGAAGACTGCGAAGGTGAAGGCGGCCAAGGCGAAGAACGCCAAGGCTGCGAAGGCGAAGCCGGCCAAGACCGACCGGGTGAAGTCCAGCGGCAGCAAGGCCGGCGGCCGGGCCGGCAAGGCGGCGAAGCGCTAGCCGGCCCACCGCTCGCGGGCTCCGGCGGGATCTACCCCACTGGTGTTATGTCCGTTATGCCCGTTGGCCACGCCGCGTCGACGGTCGTTCCGCGCTCAGGCCCGCTACGCTGACGCAGACGACGCCCGGACACCAGGAGGAAATCGTGGCCGAGAAATACGAGGGCTACTGCGTGAAGTGCAAGGAGAAGCGGGAGTTCGACGGCGAGGTCTCGACGTCGGAGAACGGTCGGCGCATGGCCAAGGGCTCCTGCCCGGTCTGCAGCACCAAGATGAACCGGATCCTCGGCAAGGCGTAGCACGACGGACCGCGCTCCGTACCCGGTCCGGTGCCGCTGTGGACGAACGGCGTACGCGACATCGCGTGCGCCGTTCTGCGTCTGCCGGCTGTGGACGCCGCCGACCCGGCCGACCGCCGCAGTGACACGCTCGACTGCGTTGCCGTCCGGACTCGAGGTGCCAAGCCATGCGGCCCGTTCTCAAGCCAGCGCTGCTGCGGCTCTGGCGTGACAGCTCCACCGTCCAGCTGGGGCTGGAGCCCCGCCACGCCGTCGTCCTCGACGGAGTGTCCGACGCGGCGAGCGGCGTGCTCGACCTCCTCGACGGCAGCCGCGACTGGTCCGACGTGCTGACCGCGGCGGCCGCGCAGGGCTGCGACCCCGCCGACGCCGCGGCGCTGCTCGACCTCCTGCACACCTACGGCGCGCTGGACGACGCGTCCGACGCGCCGTCGCCGATCCCGGTCACCGAGCTCGAGCGGCTCGAGCCGGACCGCGCGCACGCATCGCTGCTCTGCGCCGATCCGGGCGGCGGCAGCAGCACGCTGCTCCGTCGCCGTGCGGCGCGGGTGGTGGTCGTCGGCGCCGGTCGGGTCGGCAGCAGCGCAGCCGGGCTGCTCTGCGCAGCCGGCGTCGGCGACGTGGTGATCTGTGACGCCACCCCCGGGCGGCCCAGCGACGCGAGCCCCGCCGGCTACCCAGTCCCGCAGGGCCGGCCGCGCGCCGCAGCGTCCGCGGCCGCCGCCCAGCGCTGCGGCGGCGGACGGGTCCGCGCCGGCCGGCTCCCGGTGGACGAGCCCGCGCTGTACGACGGCGCGGCCGCGGTGCTGCTGGCGCCGGACGTCTACTGCGCGCCCGCACCGGGGTTGCACGCGACGCTGCTCACCACCAGGGTCACCTACCTCGTCGCGGGTGTCCGCGAGACCCGCGGGCTGATCGGTCCGCTGGTGCTGCCGGGCGTCACGTCGTGCACGCGCTGCGCCGACCTGTTCCGCGCCGACCGCGACCCAGGCTGGCCGGTCATCGCCGCGCAGCTCGCCGCCGGCCGGCCGGGCGCCGTACCCTCGTGCGACGTGGTGCTGGCGACAGCGGTCGCGTCGGTCGCCGCCGGTCAGCTGCTCGACCACGTCGACGGCCGGCCGGTCGCCGCGCTCGGCGCGACGCTCGAGATCCCGCTGCCGGAGTGGCAGCTGCTCCGCCGGTCGTGGCGCATCCACCCGGCCTGCGGCTGCACCGGTGAGGCGGCGTGCTGACGGCGCGCGGACCGCCCGCGCATGGCATGGTGGAGCCGTGTCCGACATCCCGCGCCGCGCTTTCACGCGGTCCGCCAAGCTCGCCTCCCTGCCCATCGGCGTAGCCGGCCGCGCGGCCTGGGGCATCGGCAAGCGGGTTGGCGGGCGACCGGCGGAGGTCGTCGCGACCGAGCTGCAGGCCCGCACCGCCGCGCAGATCTTCAAGGTGCTCGGCGAGCTCAAGGGCGGCGCCATGAAGTTCGGCCAGGCGCTGAGCATTTTCGAGGCGGCGCTGCCGGAGGACCTGGCCGGCCCCTACCGCGCTGCGCTGACCAAGCTGCAGGAAGCCGCACCGCCGCTCCCGGCCGGCGCGGTGCACGGCGTGCTCGCCAGCGAGCTCGGCGCCGACTGGCGCGCGCTGTTCACCAGCTTCGACGACAAGCCGGCCGCCGCCGCGAGCATCGGCCAGGTGCACCGGGCGGTGTGGAGCGACGGCCGGGTGGTCGCGGTCAAGGTGCAGTACCCCGGCGCGGGCGCAGCGCTCATCTCGGACCTCAACCAGCTCGGCCGGATCGCCCGGCTGTTCTCCACGATCACACCCGGCCTGGAGGTCAAGCCGCTCATCGCGGAGCTCAAGGCTCGGGTCACCGAGGAGCTCGACTACGTCCTGGAGGCGGAGTCGCAGCGCGCGTTCGCCAAGGGGTACGCCGACGACCCCGACGTCTGCGTACCCGACGTGGTGACCGGCAGCGAGCGGGTGCTGGTCACCGAGTGGATCGACGGCACCCCGCTGTCCGAGGTGATCAGCAGCGGCGCGGCGGACGTCCGCGACCGGGCCGGGCTGCTCCTCGTGCGCTTCCTCTACTCGTCGCCGCAGCGGGTCGGGCTCCTGCACGCCGACCCGCACCCGGGAAACTTCCGGCTGCTGCCGGACGGCCGGCTCGGCGTCATCGACTTCGGCGCGGTCGCCAGGCTGCCCGGCGGGATGCCCGAGCCGATCGGGCGCCTGGCCCGGCTGGCGATCGAGGGCCGCGCGGACGACGTGCTCGACGGGCTGCGCGCCGAGGGCTTCGTCCGGCCGGGCGTGGAAGTCGACGCGGCGGCGGTGCTCGACTACGTGGAGCCGATGATCCAGCCGATCGCTGCGGACGAGTTCACGTTCAGCCGGGCGTGGCTGCGCGCTCAGGCGTCGCGGGTCGCCGACCCGAGGTCACCGGCCAACCAGCTCGGCCGGCAGCTCAACCTGCCGCCGTCGTACCTGCTGATCCACCGGGTGACGATGGGCACGATCGGCGTGCTCTGCCAGCTGGGCAGCACCGGCCGGTTCCGCGACGAGGCGGAGCGCTGGCAGCCCGGCTTCGCCGGCTGACTCACCACCACGCCTCGTCGAGCTTGCCCTCGATCGAGCGGATGTTGGCGCGGGTGCAGTCGGCGCACACCAGGCGGACACCCCGCTCGCCCGTCTCCATGCTCCACGTCGGCGGCGCGACGTCCTCCGCGACGACACCGCACACCGCGCACGTCACCGGCGCTGGTCCGCTCATGCACCGACCATCTCACGGGCGCCTGTCACCCCGCGTTGCTACCGTGCTGCCGGTGACGACGACCCGGCTCTACCTCATCCGGCACGGCCAGTCCTTCGGCAACGCCGAGCACATGATGGTCGGCATGGCGACCGATCGCGGGCTGTCCGAGCTCGGCCGCACGCAGGCCGCGCACCTGCGCGACCGCCTCGCGGCGACCGGCGAGCTGGCCGCCGACGTGCTCATCGCCAGCAGTCTCCCGCGGGCCCGCGAGACGGCCGAGATCATCGCGCCCGCGCTCGGCCTCCCGGTGCGGCTCGACGACGACGTGCACGAGCTGCGCAGCGGCGAGGGCGAGGGGCTCGGCTTCGAGCAGCACCAGGCGCTGTACGGCGGCTGGCCGGGCCGCGCCGCGACCGAGCCGGTCGACCCGGGCGGCGAGAGCTGGACGGAGTTCAGCGAGCGCGTGACCCGCGCGCTGGAGCGGATCACCACCGAGCACGCCGGCCGGTCCGTGGTGGTCGTCTGCCACGGCGGCGTCATCGACGCCTCGCTGACGCACTTCTTCGCGCTGGAGCGCACGGCGTTCCCGCCGGTGCGGATCCGGGCGCACAACACCTCGATCACCGAGTGGGAGCTCACCGACCACGATCCCGGCCGGTGGGGCCTCGTCCGCTACAACGACGACGTCCACGTCCTCGACATCGGCGGATCGGAGCGCATCCGCTGGGCCGTGGCGAGGTCCTCGCGCGCCCGCGCCGAGGACGAGCCGACCTCGCCCCTGCCGACCGAGGCACCGGACCACGGCGACGGGCTGGCCTCCGTGTCGGCATGACCCCGGCCGGTGAGCCGGCTGGCGTGCTCATCCGTCCCGAGCGCCCCGGTGACTCAGCCGACATCACCCGGGTCGTCGCCGCGGCGTTCGGCGGGCCCGAGGTGGCGCGACTGGTCGAGGACATCCGGGCCTCGGCGCACTTCGTCGCCGACTGGTCACTGGTCGCCGAGGTGGACGGAGAGCTCGCCGGGCACGTCATGGTGAGCTACGCGGCCCTCCGGGACGGCGCGGCGGACCGCCGGGTGGCGATGCTGTCGCCGCTCGCCGTCGCGCCGCACCGGCAGCGCCGCGGCGTCGGCAGCGCGCTCGTCCGCGCGGTCACCGCCCGGGTCGACGCGGCCGGCGAGCCGCTGGTCGTGCTGGAGGGCAGCCCGGCGTTCTACGGCCGGCTCGGCTTCGAGCACTCCGTGCCGCTCGGCATCGTGATCAACCTGCCGGAGTGGGCGCCGCCCGAGGCGGCGCAGGTGCGCCGACTGGCCCGCTACGACCCCGCGGTCCGCGGCACCGTGGTCTATCCGCCGGCGTTCGACGGGCTCTGATCCGCACACGCAGACCGCCCCGGCTCGCTTCGCGAACCGGGGCGGTCGGTGTGGCTGGTCACCCAGGCAAGCCGGGCGATGGTGAGCTAGCTGATCGCCAGTACGGCGATCCGTGCGCGCAGCACGGCCTTCTCGGCCCGGACCTGCGCCCGACGGGCGGAAACCACCCGTCGGGCGAGGCGTATCCGTTCAGCCTCGCGCTGGCGTTCGTCGACATAGGCACGGGCGAGTGCCTCGTTCATGATGTACATCTCGATGCTCCTGAGGTCAGTGGTGTCGGTGATCGGTGCGGCGGCCGGCGTCGGTGCCGGAGCCGGGCCTGCTGAGCGGTTCGTTCCGCGTGCGGCTGCGATGGTCACGCGGCGACCTCCTTGCGGGGGCGACCGCGCGGCCGCTTCCGCGGCACGACGACGCCCTGGACGACGAGCTCGCCTCCCCAGACACCCCACGGCTCGCGCCGCTCGACGGCTCCGGTCAGGCAGTCAAGACGGATGGGGCAGTCGATGCAGACCGCCTTCGCCGTCTCGACGTCCGCCGGAGACTCGGCGAAGAAGAGCTCGGGGTCCTCACTCCAGCAGGGGAGCTCGGTCGCAGTGACGTCGAGCTGGGACAGAAACACTTCGGTCACCTCCTCGGTGGTCGTGCGTTGGCCGAAAAACAACGAGGCCGCGGATCCCTTGGTGGGATTCCGCGGCCTCGAGGGGCTTCGCTGGCTCTAGGTATGAGCCAGCCTCCCTCGAGACTGCGGCGAACCCTGGACGTGTGCCGGCACCTGGACGAAGCGCTTGACCGCGCCGCACGTGCCGTAGGAACCGTTGGACACACGGGTGGCGTCGACGCCGGCCGTGACGGGCGCGAGCAGGACGACGCCCGGGCGGGCACGCCAAATCCCGCTCTCCGTCATGGACGGATTCGCGACGTTCGGAATGCTGATCTTCACCGGGCACCTCCTCTCGCGGGCGTGGGCGGACGCTCTTCTCGTGCGTGTAGATCCGGAGGGTAAGGGCGACCCAGCACACGGGGCAACCGAATAAGCCGGTTGTCGGGGAACTTTTTACCGAGCGGCAACGATGGCGAGCACTTCGTCCCCATACTTCGCCAGCTTGCCCGCCCCGACGCCGGGGATCGTGACCAGCTCGGCGGTGCTCGCCGGCGCCGTCTCGGCGATGGCAGTGAGCGTCGCGTCGGTGAAGACGCAGAACGCCGGCTGCTTCTGCGCGGCGGCGCGTTCGCGGCGCCATTCGCGCAACCGCTCGAACAGCTGCTCGTCCATCGTCGCCGGGCAGCCGGCGCAGCGGCGCAGCTTGCGCTCGGCCGCGGCGAGCACGGGCTTGCCGCAGACCCGGCAGACCGCCGGGCCGCGCGCCCCGCTGCGGTCGCGCCCGGGGGCCGGCTCGCCGCCGCGGATCGCGGTGACCTCGCGCAGGTCAGTGATGAACCGGCTCGGCCGGCGGCCACGCCGGCCCCCGGCGGTGCGGGACAGCGCCCAGCTCAGCGAGAGCACCTCGCGGGCGCGGGTCACGCCGACGTAGAGCAGCCGGCGCTCCTCGGCCACCTGCTCCGCGGTGACCGCGTGCTGGATCGGCATGGTCCCGTCGACCAGTCCGACGAGGAAGACGGCGTCCCACTCGAGCCCCTTGGCAGCATGCAGGGACGCGAGCGTCACGCCGTCGACGGTCGGCGCGTGCTGGTGCGCCGCCCGGTCCTCGAGCTCGGCGACCAGCGCATGGAGGCCGGCGGCGGGCTCCGCCTCGGCGATCTCCTCGGCCACCCGGAGCAGTGCGGCCAGCGCCTCCCAGCGGTCCCGCGTCGCCCCGCCGCCGGGCGGCGGGGTCGGTGCCCAGCCGCCGGTCACCAGCACCTCGGTGGCCGCCTCGACGACGGGCGCGTCCGGCTCGCGGCGGGCGGCCGCGCGCAGCGCGGCGCCGGCCTCGCGGATCTCCGGCCGGTCGAAGAACCGGGCACCGCCGCGCACCACGTAGGGCACGCCGGCGTCGGCGAGCGCCTGCTCGTAGACCTCGCTCTGCGCGTTGACGCGGAACAGGATGGCGATCTCCGCCGCGGGCACGCCGGAGTCGACGAGTGCGCGGACCCGGCGGGCGACGGCAGTCGCCTCCTCGGGTTCGCTGTCGTGCTGGTGGAAACCCGGCGCCGGGCCGGACGCGCGCTGCGCGACGAGCTGCGGCGCCGCGATCCGCCGGCTGCCTTCGGCCTGACCTGCGGCCACCCGGTTGGCCAGCGCAACGACCTCCGGCGTCGAGCGGTAGTCGCGGACGAGCCGCACGACGGCGGCGTCCGGGTAGCGGCGCGGGAAGTCGAGGAGGTAGTCGGGGCTCGCACCGGTGAACGAGTAGATCGTCTGGTTGGGGTCACCGACGACACAGACGCTCTGCCGCTCCCCCAGCCAGGCATCGAGCAGCCGCTGCTGGAGCGGGTTGACGTCCTGGTACTCGTCGACCACGAAGTGCCGGTAGCGCGCCCGCACCTCGTCGGCGATGTCCTCGTGCTCCTCGATGCCGGCGGCGGTGAGCAGCAGCAGGTCGTCGAAGTCGATCGTCCCGGAGCGGGTCTTG
>DASQMY010000123.1:0-7464 GCA_035645255.1 Mycobacteriales bacterium | reverse complement strand
AGGCTACCGGGCTGCCCGCGATCCGGACCGAGCCGGGAACGCAGCAGAGCCCGCCGTCCTGACAGGACAGCGGGCTCTCGTGCCGTTCGTGCTGCTGGTAGCCCCGATGGGATTCGAACCCACGCTACCGCCGTGAGAGGGCGGCGTCCTAGGCCGCTAGACGACGGGGCCGTGCTGTGCGCGTGCGATGCACGACCGCTGATCGCGGCCGCTGCTGGGGTACCTGGACTCGAACCAAGACTAACGGAACCAGAAACCGTCGGGCTGCCAATTACCCCATACCCCAATCGACCCGGCCCGCCGCGAACGGCGTTCCGGATCGCCGACAAAGATACTCGGTGCCCCGGCGATCGACAAAGCATGTAACGGGCCGGCCTACGACTCGCGGTGGCGCCGCTGCGCCGAGGCCACGACCTCCGCCGCGATGTCGCGCAGCTTTCGGTTGGTCCGCTGAGACATGCCGCGGAGCAGCTCGAACGCCTCGTCCGCGTCGCAGCTGTGCAGGGCGATCAGCACTCCCTTGGCCTGCCCGATGACGTCACGGCTCTCGAGCGCCTCGGTCAGGTGCCCGACCAGCTCGCGGCTGCGCCGGTAGGTCTGCGCATTGGCCACCGCCACCGCGGCGTGCTCCGCGAGCACGGCGACCTCGTTCCGGTCCGCCTGTGGAAGCGGCCCGCCGAACGAGTACAGGTTCAGCGCGCCGATCGACCGGCCACGGACGATCATCGGGTACGACACGGAGGCGACCAGCCCTTCGGCGCGCGCGCGTTCCATGTAGCTCGGCCACCGGTCCTCCGCTGCCGCGTCGCGCACCTCGAGCACGTGCCCCTGCCGGATCGCGTCGAGGCACGGGCCCTCGTCGGTTGTGTACTGGTGCTCGTCGAGCCGCTCTGTCTCCGGGCTGGTCGCGACCCAGGTGCTGACGACGCCGCGATCGGTCACGCTGATCCCCGCGGTGTCGCACGCGGCGAGCGTCACGCACAGGTCGCCGACCCGGCGCAGCGTCTCCTCGACCGTCTCGTCCTCGAGCAGGAGGTTCTCCAGCTCGCGGATCGCCGGGGTGTCGGCCCACTGCATAGCGAAAGTCCTTCGGTCGTGCCCGGGCTGACTGCGCCGGCCCCCTCGCTCTAACCGGCGACCCCGTTCGCAAACGTCACGGCGCCGCAGCGGCGGGTCCGGCTACCCGAGGGCGGCACCGGCTGCGGCGGCGAGCCGGGCCAGCGTGCGGGCGCGACCGAGCAGCTCGATCGACTCGAACAGCGGCGGCGAGACGTTGCGACCGGTCACCGCGACCCGCACCGGACCGAACGCGTTGCGCGGCTTGAGGCCGAGCCCGTCGACCAGCGCCGCGCGCAGCGACTCCTCGATCGCGGCGGTCTCCCAGCGGTCCACTCCGCCCAGCGCCGCCGCCGCCGCCTCGAGCGTCGGCAGCGACGCGGGGACCAGCGTCTTCGCGGTCGCGGCCGGGTCGAGCGCGACCTCGTCGGTGACCAGGAACGCGACCATCTCGGCCGCCTCGGACAACAGCGTGACCCGCTCCTGCACCAGCGGCGCGGCCGCCCGCACCAGTGCGCGCTGCTCGTCCGGCGCGGACGCGGCGAGGAGCCCGTCGTCGGCGAGCCTGGCCAGTAGCCGGTCGGCGAAGTCGTCCGGTGTGATCCGGCGGATCCAGTCGGCGTTGATCGCCTCGCACTTCTTGACGTCGAACCGCGCCGCACTGCTGTTGACGCTGCCGATGTCGAAGACCTCCGCCATCTCGGCCATGCTGAACAGCTCGCGGTCGCCGCCGAACGACCAGCCGAGCAGCGCCAGGTAGTTGACGAGCCCTTCCGGCAGGAAGCCGCGCTCGCGGTAGAGATTGAGCGTCGACGTGGGATCGCGCTTGGACAGCTTCTTGTTTCCCTCGCCGGTGACCATCGGCAGATGGCCGAACTCCGGCGTGACCCCGGTGCCGACGCCGATCCGGCCGAGCGCCTCGTGCAGTGCGATCTGCCGCGGCGTCGACGACAGCAGGTCCTCGCCGCGCAGCACGTGGGTGATCCCCATGAGCGCGTCGTCGACCGGGTTGACCAGTGGGTAGAGCGGCCGGCCGTTGGCCCGGACGATCACGAAGTCGGGGACATGCTCGGCCGCGAAGGTGACCTCGCCTCGCACCAGGTCGACGAACGTGATGTCGCGGTCCGGCATGCGCAGCCGCAGCACCGGCTCGCGGCCGTCGGCGCGGCCGTCGGCGCGGCGGGCCGCGCGCTCGTCGTCGGTGAGCGAGCGGCAGTGGTTGTCGTAACCCGGCGGGCGGCCGGCCGCCTTGGCGCGCGACTCGGTCTCCTCGGCGCTGCAGTAGCACTCGTAGGCCAGCCCGGCCTCGTGCAGCCGGCGGGCGACGTCGTCGTAGATCGCCGAGCGCTCCGACTGCCGGTACGGCGCGTGCGGGCCGCCGACCTCCGGGCCCTCGTCCCAGTCGAGGTGCAGCCAGCGCAGCGCGTCGAGCAGGTCGGCGTACGACTCGTCGGAGTCGCGTGCGGAGTCGGTGTCCTCGATCCGGAAGACGAACGTGCCGTTGTGGTGCCGGGCGAACGCCCAGTTGAACAGCGCCGTGCGCACCAGACCGACGTGCGGGTTGCCGGTCGGCGACGGGCAGAAGCGGACCCGGACCGCGTCAGCCACGGGACACAACCGGGTTGGTCAGCGTGCCGATGCCCTCGACGGTGACCGACACCTCGTCCCCGGCGACCATCGGGCCCACGCCCGCCGGCGTCCCCGTCAGCACGATGTCGCCCGGCAGCAGGGTCATCACCGCGGTGACATAGGAGATGAGCGTCGGTACGTCGTGCAGCAGCAGCGCCGTCGTCGAGTCCTGTCGGGTGTCGCCGTTGAGCGTGGTCCGGATCGGCAGGTCACCGGGGTCGAGATCGGTCTCGATCCACGGCCCGATCGGGCAGAACGTGTCGTAGCCCTTGGCGCGCGTCCACTGCCCGTCGGTCTTCTGCTGGTCCCGCGCGGTGACGTCGTTGGCGCAGGTGTAGCCGAGGACGACGCCGAGCGCCCGCGTGACCGGCACGTCGCGCGCCAGCCGGCCGATGACCACCGCGAGCTCGCCCTCGAAGTCGAGCCGCTCGACGCCCGCCGGCCGCTGGATCGGGTCGCCCGGCCCGCAGACCGCGGTGGACGGCTTCATGAACAGCACCGGCGACGCTGGCGCCTCGCCGCCCATCTCCCGCGCGTGGTCGGCGTAGTTCTTGCCGATCGCTACCACCTTGCTGGGGATCATCGGCGCCAGCAGCCTGACGTCGGCGACCGGGACCCGCTCCCCCGTGAAGGTCACCGCGCCGAACGGGTGGCGGTCCAGCACCGCCAGCTCGTCACCCTCGACGACGGCGAAGGCGACGTCACCGTCCTTGCTGAACCTGGCGATGCGCATGAGCGGGCGGAGTCCTTCGTCGACGGGCCGGGACCAGTCAGGCTACCCGTCCACGCGGGTTCAGGACGGGACCTCGCCCTGGCGCAGCAGGCCGTACGTGACCGCGTCGTCTAGTGCCTGCCACGACGCCGCGATGATGTTCTGGTCGACGCCGATCGTGTCCCACTCGGTCGTCCCGTCGGAGGTCTCGACGAGCACTCTGGTGACCGCGCCCGTGCCGCCGCCGCCCTCGACGATGCGGACCTTGAAGTCGACCAGCTCCAGCGAGGCGAGCGACGGGTAGAGCTGCTCGAGCGCCACGCGCAGCGCCTTGTCGAGCGCATTGACCGGCCCGTTGCCCTCCCCGGTGGCGACGATCCGCTCACCCTTGGCGGTGAGCTTGACGGTCGCCTCGCTGACCAGCTCGCCGTCGGGTCGACGTTCGACGATCGTCCGCCACGACTCGAGCTCGAAGAAGCGGGTGTGGTCGCCCATCTCGCCGCGCAGCAGCAGCTCGAACGACGCGTCGGCCGCCTCGAAGGTGTAGCCGACCGACTCGAGGTCCTTGACCCGCTCGATGACGCGCAGCACCGTCTCCGGCTGGTCGTCGAGGTCGAGCCCCATCTCCTTGCCCTTGAGGACGATGGTCGCGCGGCCGGCCAGCTCGCTGACGAGCAGGCGCATGTCGTTGCCGACGGTCAGCGGGTCCACGTGCTGGTACATCTCCGGCGCGACCTTGATCGCGCTGACGTGCAGGCCGGCCTTGTGCGCGAACGCCGACAGCCCGACGTACGGCGCGTGCGGATCGGGCGCGATGTTGGCGACCTCCGCGATCGCGTGGCTGACCGGGACCAGCTCCTGGAGCCGCCCCTGGGGCAGCACCGCCCGGCCGAGCTTCAGCTCGAGACCCGCGACGATGCTGAAGATGTCGGCGTTGCCGCACCGCTCGCCGTAGCCGTTGGCGGTGCCCTGCACGTGCGTGACACCGGCCTCGACGGCGGCCAGCGTGTTGGCGACCGCGCACGCGGTGTCGTTGTGGCAGTGGATGCCGAGCCGGGCGCTGGTCTGCGCGACCGCACCCACCACGTCGGCCAGCGGCCCGGGCATCATGCCGCCGTTGGTGTCGCACAGCACGACCACGTCGGCGCCGGCCTCGGCGGCATTGTGGACCACTTCGAGGGCGTACGTGGGGTTGGCGCGGTAGCCGTCGAAGAAGTGCTCGGCGTCGAAGAACACCCGTTGCCCCTCCGCGCGCAGGTGCCGCACGGTGTCGCGCACCATGGCGAGGTTCTCGTCGAGCGTGGTCCGCAGCGCGTCGGTGACCTGCCGGTCCCACGCCTTCCCCACCAGGCAGACCACCGGCGCGCCGGAGACGCGCAGATGGGCCACCTGGGGGTCGTCCGCGGCCGTCAGCCCGGCTCGGCGGGTCGCGCCGAACGCCGTGAGCTGAGCGGCTCCCAGGACGAGCTCGGTCTGAGCCCGCCGGAAGAACTCCGCGTCCTTGGGGTTGGCGCCCGGCCAGCCACCCTCGATGAAGCCGACTCCGAGCGCGTCGAGCTGGCGGGCGATCTTGAGCTTGTCCTCGACGGTGAGGGCCATCCCCTCGCGCTGCGCGCCGTCCCGCAACGTGGTGTCGTAGACGTGGAAGCTGTCGTCCGTCATCGAGCGTCCTTCATCGGTCGGAAAACGAAAAAACCCCTCGCGGATGCGAGAGGTCGGCGCGCTGGCGGTAAGGTCGCGAGCGCGCTAGGTGCCAAT
The DNA here is from genome assembly GCA_035645255.1 of Mycobacteriales bacterium. GTDB lineage: Bacteria > Actinomycetota > Actinomycetes > BP-191 > BP-191 > DASQMY01. The sequence continues at coordinate 2,309 of DASQMY010000123.1, read as the reverse complement.
AATCCGGGTAGACATCGCTGCCAGTGTGGCAGCCACGCTGCGTTACAGCAACCACACGGACGTGAGCAGTCGGTGTCACGGCCGGCGCGAGGGAGGACACGGTGCCGCGGACGTCGCGACCGGCCGCCCACCGCCGTGCGCGGCAGCGGAGGATCCGGCGCCGCCGGATGGGCTTCGCGCTGCTGGTCGCGATGACGATCGGCGTGACCGCGCTGGTGCTGACCGACCGCGAGCTGCTCCCCGGCCGGCGGGCCGCCCGCGGTGCGGCTGCCGGACCGACGGCACCGGTGGTCGCCGGGTCGGCGGCGCCCGCGGTGAGCGCCGCCGTACCGACGCCGGGCAGCGCGCCGCAGACCGCCGGTCCGACGCTGGAGCCGACGACGACGCCCACGCCGAGGCCGACGCCGACTGCTCGCCCGAGTCGGCGCCCGCGCGCCGTGCCTACCCTGGGGACCGGGCGGCTGGAGACGGTCCCTGGTGGGACGAAGCGGTTCGGCCGGGGGCCGCTCAAGCGCTATCTGGTCGAGGTCGAGGTCGGCATCGGCGAGAACCCAGCGGCCTTCGCCGCCGCGGTGGACCGGACGCTCGCCGACCCGCGCAGCTGGGCCGCCAACGGCAAGGCGACACTGCAGCGGGTCGACGAGGGACCGGTCGACTTCCGGGTCACCCTCGCCAGCCCGATGCGCACCGACCTGCTCTGCGCGCCGCTGAAGACCGTCAGCCGCTACTCGTGCTTCCAGGGCGACCGCTCGATCATCAACCTGTGGCGGTGGATCAACGGCTCGACCGCGTACGGCGACGACCTGGAGGCCTACCGGCACTACCTCGTCAACCACGAGGTCGGCCACGCGCTCATCGACAACGCGCACCTGAAGTGCCCTGGCAAGGGCAAGGTCGCGCCGGTGATGGTGCCGCAGACCGAGGGCCTGCAGGGCTGCCTGCCCAACCCGTGGCCGCACCCGTGACGCTCGACCCCGTCACTCGTCGGCAGCGCGCGCGGCGACGCGTTGGCCTGCGCCCACGGCACCACATCGGCGGCGCTGTCCCGGCGGATCAGCGACAACGGCGGCTGCACCGACTGCACCGAGCCGATCCGCTCGGCGGCGTCCAGCTGCTCGACCGAGTGGTTGCAGACGCCGACCGCGCGGGTCTTCCCCTCGTCGCGCAGCGCCAGCATGGTCGCCCGTAGTCCTCGACCGGGGAGCCGTCCGTCAGCGGCCAGTGCACCTGGTAGAGGTCAACGCAGTCCACGCCGAGCCGCGCAGGGAGTCCTCGAGCTCACCGCGGATGCTCTCGGGCGTGAGGATCGTCTGCGGCATGCCCGTCGGGTCCGCGGGTCCCACACCCGGCCGCACTTCGTGCAGATGTACGGCCGGTCGGCCGCCGGGTAGCCGGCGATGGCCTCGGCGACGACCTGCTCCGAGCGCCCATGTCCGTAGATGGCCGCCGTGTCGATCCAGTTGATGCCGCGCTCGATCGCTGCGCGGATCGTCGCGACGGAGTCGGCGTCGTCCTGCTCTCCCCAGCCCAGCTTCCAGCCGCCGCCGCCGATGGCCCACGCGCCGAAGCCGACCCGGGTGGTCTTCATCCCGGTGTTGTCGAACGTCGTCATCGCGAGCATCGGTGTGTCCTCCGGGTGGCCCAGCCGGTCCGCCGCCGAGCGTAGGCGGCGCGCGGGATCCGGTAGGCGAGGTCGACGGCGGTCTCGACTGCCTCGTCCTCGGGCAGCCGATGCTCGGCGACCAGCCTGGCCAGGTAGCCGGCGTCGACGCGTCGGGCCAGGTCGTGCCTGGCCGGTATCGACAGGAACGCGCGCGTGTCGTCCACGAAGCCGCTGGTGTTGTAGAAGCCCGCGGTCTCGGTCACCAGCTCGCGGAAGCGGCGCATCCCGTCGGGGCTGTCCAGGAACCACCACGGGCGCGCCGAGCAGCACAGCCGGGTAGGCGCCCGCCAGCGGAGCGAGCTCCCGGCTGTAGACGGTCTCGTCGACCGTGAAGAGGATCGACCGGAACCGCGAGTCCTGCCCGAAGGCGGCCAGCAGCGGCTGCAACGGGCGGGTGAACTCCGCGGCGACCGGGATGTCGAAGCCGCGATCGTTGCCTTACCGCGCGCGGACGCCGGGGTCGTGGTCGCGCAGCACGCCGGGGTGGAGCTGCATGACGAGCTCGTCCTCGCACGACATCCGGGCCATCTCGTACAGCATGTGGCCCGCGAAAGCTGCAGCGGCCGCGGCGGACACCTCGCCGGTCAGGGCGGCGGCGTAGACACGCTCGGCCTCGGCGGGGTCAAGCGGAGTGCAGTCGGCGGAC
>DASQMY010000122.1:0-11193 GCA_035645255.1 Mycobacteriales bacterium | reverse complement strand
CGGAGCTCGACCGCTGCGCGCAGCGGCCGCCCGGCCGCGCGTGGCACGCGACGTCCACCGCAGCCGGCCGCGGTACGCCGCCGCCGTCCGCCACGCCGCCGGCTCCCGCTCGCCGGCGAGACCCGGCGACTGCGGTCGGTGTTCGCCGTGGTCGTGGTGCTGCTGACCGTGCTGGCCGGCCGGCTGGTCCAGCTGCAGGGGATCGACGCGTCGGCGTACGCCGCGGAGGGCCAGAAGACCCGCCTGCGCAAGGTCGTCCTGCCTGCGCAGCGCGGTGAGATCGTCGACCGGGACGGCATCGCACTCGCAGTCGAGCAGGAGGCGCGGCTGGTCTACGCCGACCCGTCGGAAGTCGTGGACGCCGACGGCGTCGCGGCGAGGCTGGCGCCACTGCTCGACAAGCCGGCCGCCGAGCTGAGCCCGCTGCTGCTCAAGGAGAAGCCGGACGGCGAGAAGTCGCGGTACGCCGTGCTCGCCAGGGCCGTCGACCCGGACCTCGCCCGTCGCATCACCGGGCTGGGCCTGCCCGGGATCGGCGCGGTCCCGACGACGCGCCGCGTCTACCCGAACGGCGCACTCGCCTCGGCCACCGTCGGCTTCGTCAACAGCGAGGGCGCCGGACGCGGCGGCATCGAGTACGCCTACGACGAGGTGCTGCGGGGCCGCGCCGGCGAGCTGGTCGCCGAGCAGATCGGCGGCCGGGTGATCTCGTCGGCGGAGCGCACGCTGCGGAAGCCGCTGGCCGGGCACTCGGTCGAGGTGACCCTGAGCCGGGACATCCAGTGGGCGGCGCAGCAGACGCTGGCGGAGGCGGTCAAGGACTCGGCCGCCGCAGGCGGGCACATCATCGTCAAGGACGTCAGCACAGGGGAGATCCTCGCGCTGGCGACGGCGCCGACGTTCGACCCGGCCAGGCCCGCCGACGCGAAGGCGGGGACGCTCAGCAACACCGCGCTCAGCAACGTCTACGAGCCGGGCAGCGTCAACAAGGTGATCACCGCCGCGGCGGCGCTGGAGACCGGCCTGCTGAAGCCGGGCAGCGCCGTCGTCGTTCCGCCGAGCATCACTGTCGCCGACAAGACGTTCCGCGAGCACGGGTCATCCGGGTCGAAGCGGCTGACGTTCACCGGCGTGATCGGCAAGTCCAGCAACGTCGGCACGATCGGCATCGCGCAGCGGCTCGGCAAGCGCACGGTCTACCACTACATGCGCAAGTTCGGCCTGGGCGCCAAGACCGGCCTGGGCCTGCCCGGCGAGAGCGCCGGCGTGCTGCACCCGGTCGCCGAGTGGCGGGGGAGCCAGGTCGGCAACATCCCGATCGGCCAGGGCGTCTCGGCCACCGCACTGCAGATGCTCGAGGTCTACGCGATCGTCGCGAACGGCGGCGTCAGGGTGGACCCGAGCATCGTCCGGGGCACGCGCGACGCCGACGGCCGGTTCACCGCGGCGCCTACCCCCAAGCGGACCCGAGTGATCTCGGCCAAGACCGCCGCCGAGCTGGCGCTGATGCTCGAGGCGGTGACCGGGCCGGGCGGCACCGCGCGGCGGGCGCGGATCCCGGGCTACCGCGTCGCCGGGAAGACCGGCACCGCCCGCCGGGTCGGCGACAACGGCCGCTACGAGCCGGGCAAGTACGTCTCGTCGTTCATTGGCTTCGCCCCCGCCGACAAGCCGCGGCTCGTGGTCGAGGTCGTGCTGGACCGGCCGACCCGCGGCTACTACGCCGGGGCCGTCGCGACGCGGCCGTTCACCGAGATCATGAGCTTCGCACTCGGCGCGCTGAAGGTCCCCCCGACCGGCCGCCCGGCGCCGAAGCAGAAGCTGACCGCCGCGGAAACTCGGTAGCCTCGCCGCCGTGCCCACCCCCCACACGCCGCGCCCGCGCGCCGTCGCACCGCACCCGCTCACCGCCGTCGCCGGCCTGCTGACCGACGCCGTCGTGTCCGTGGACTCGGGCGGCGTCGTCGTGACCGGCGTGACGCACGACTCGCGCGCCGTCGTACCAGGCGATCTGTACGTCGGGCTCCCCGGTTCGCAGTCGCACGGCGCGGACTTCGCGGGTGCCGCGCGGGACGCCGGCGCGGCGGCGATCCTCACCGACCGACCGGGGCCGCACCCGCTGCCCTCGGTCGTCGTCGAGCGGCCGCGCGCGGTGCTCGGCAAGGTCGCCGCGTTCATCTACGGCGAGCCGTCCCGCGCGATCGACGTGGTCGGCGTCACGGGCACCAACGGCAAGACCACGACCGCCTACCTGCTCGAGGCGGGGCTACGTGCTGCGGGGCGGCGGACCGGCCTGATCGGGACCGTCGAGACACGAGTCGGCGACCGGGTGCTCCCCTCCGCGCACACGACCCCGGAGGCGCCGGACCTCCAGGCGCTGCTCGCGGTCATGCGCGAGGACGGGGTCGACGCCGTCGCGATGGAGGTCAGCAGCCACGGCCTCGCGCTCGGCCGGGTGGACGGCACGCGATACGCCGCCGCGATCTTCACCAACCTCAGCCAGGACCACCTGGACTTCCACGCCGACATGGACGACTACTTCAAGGCGAAGGCGAAGCTGTTCGAGGGCGGCCGGTCACAGGTCGCCGTGATCAACGTGGACGATCCGGCGGGGGAGCGGCTGCTGCACATGACCAGGCTGCCGGTCACCACCACCTCGGCGACCGCCCGGCCGGTCGCCGACTGGCAGGCCGCCGACATCCGGCACGAGCCGCGCGGCACGACGTTCCGCGTGCTCGGCCCGGCCGGTGAGGACGTCGTCGTGCACACCGGGCTGACCGGCGACTTCAACGTCGCCAACGCGCTCGGCGCGCTGGCCGCGCTCGCCTCGATCGGCATCGACGTCGGCGCGGCGGCGGCCGGGATCGGCGCGCTGGACGGCGTCCCCGGGCGGCTGGAGCGCGTCGCGGCCGGCCAGGACTGGGTCGCCGTCGTCGACTACGCGCACACCCCCGACTCGGTCGAGTCGGTGCTCCGGACGCTCCGCCCGATCACCCGCGGCCGGCTGATCGCGGTGCTCGGGTGCGGCGGCGACCGCGACCGGGGCAAGCGGCCGCTGATGGGCCGCGCCATGGCGACGTACGCCGACGTCGCGGTCGTCACCAGCGACAACCCGCGCTCAGAGGACCCGCAGGCGATCATCGACGCCATGCTGACGGGGGCGTGCGAGGCCGACGCTGAAGTACATGTCGAGGTCGACCGGCACGCGGCGATCGACCTCGCGGTGTCGCTCGCGCGACCCGGCGACGTGCTCGCCCTGCTCGGCAAGGGGCACGAGCAGGGGCAGACGTTCGCCGACCGGACCACGCCGTTCGACGACCGGCTCGTGCTGCGCGAGGCGATCCGCAGGTCCGGCGGTGACCGGTGATCTCGATGCGGGTCGGTGACGTGGCCGCGGCGGTGGCCGGCGAGCTGGCCGCGCCGCACGCCGACGACGTCGTGACCGCGGTGGTGACCGACTCGCGGCAGGTGACGCCGGGCGCGCTGTTCGTCGCGATCCGCGGGGAGCGGGTCGACGGCCACGACCACGCCGCCGCTGCCGAGGCGGCCGGCGCGGTCGCCGTCCTGGCGGAGCGGCGCGGCCTGCCGGTCGCCACCTCGGTCGTCGTACCGGACACCGTGACCGCGCTCGGACTGCTCGCCCGGGACGTCGTCGACCGCAGCAGCGCGACGGTGATCGGCGTGACCGGGTCGTCCGGCAAGACCACGACCAAGGACCTGCTGGCCCAGGTCCTCTCCCGGCACGGCGAGACCGTCGCGCCGGTCGGCTCGTTCAACAACGAGATCGGCCTGCCGCTGACCGTGTGCCAGGTGACCGAGTCCACCCGTCACCTGGTACTCGAGATGAGCGCGCGCGACGTCGGCCACATCCGCTACCTGACCGGGATCGCACCGCCGCAGGTCGCTGTCGTCCTCAACGTCGGCGTCGCGCACCTCGGCATCTTCGGCAGCCGCGAGCGGATCGCGCTCGCCAAGGGCGAGATCGTCGAGGCGCTCGCCGCAGACGGGCTGGCGGTCCTCAACGCCGACGACGACCACGTCGCCGCGATGGCGTCCCGCACCGAGGCACGCGTCGTGCGCTGCGGCGTCGGCTCCGGCGCCGACTACCGGGCTGCCGACGTGGCGATCGACGACGCCGGGCGGCCGTCGTTCACCCTGCAGACGCCGTACGGAGACGGCCGGGTCGACCTGCGGCTGGTCGGCGAGCACATGGTCGGGAACGCGCTCGCCTGCGCGGCCGTCGCCTGCGAGCTCGGCATGCCGGTCGCGGACGCCGCTGCGGCGCTCAGCGACGCCGAGGCGACCAGTCGCGGGCGGATGGAGCTCCGGCGTACGGCGGGCGGCGTCACGGTCGTCAACGACGCCTACAACGCAAACACCGAGTCGATGATGGCCGGCCTCAAGGCGCTCAAGTCGATGGCCCGCGGCCGGCGCACCTGGGCGGTGCTCGGCGGCATGGGCGAGCTCGGCGACGCGACGGTGGACGAGCACGTGCGCGTCGGGCAGATGGTGGTGCGGCTGGGCATCAACCGGCTGGTGACGGTGGGCGCGCTCGCCAAGCCGGTCTATGACACGTTCCTGCTCGAGGGCTCGCTGCCGGACGACGCGGCGCACGTCGACGACGTCGAGTCGGCAATCTCACATCTGACCGGCGCGCTGCGCGAGGGCGACGTGGTCCTTGTGAAAGCATCGAACGCGGCCGGACTCGAGCGGGTGGCACACGCGCTGGCGCCGGATCCCACGGCCGAAGCCGGTCCGCCCGCGTCATCCGGAGGTTCTGCGTGAGAGCGGTGCTGCTGGCCGCCATGGTCGGTCTCATCGTCACCCTCGTCGGCACCCCGGTCGCGATCCGGCTCTTCCGCGCCCGCGGCTACGGCCAGCTGATCCGCGACGACGGCCCGGAGGCACACCTCACCAAGCGCGGCACGCCGACGATGGGCGGCGCCGTGATCATCATCGCGACCGTGCTCGGCTACCTGCTGGGCCACCTGTTCCAGGGCAGCCGCGAGTTCACGGCCTCCGGGCTGCTCGTGCTCTTCGTGATGGTCGGGCTCGGACTGGTCGGCTTCCTCGACGACTTCATCAAGATCCGCAAGCAGCGCAGCCTCGGCCTCAACAAGACCGCCAAGCTGGTCGGCCAGTTCGTGATCGCGGTCGGGTTCGGCATCCTCGCGCTGCAGTTCAAGGGCGGCACGCTGGACACGACGCCGGCGTCGCTGAACCTGTCGTTCATCAGGGACACGACGTTCACGATGGGCGCGATCGGCTTCGTCATCTGGGCCTACGTGATGATCTCCGCCACCTCCAACGGCGTGAACCTCACCGACGGCCTGGACGGGCTGGCGGCCGGGACGGCGGCGATGGCCTACGCGAGCTACGTCGTCATCGCGTTCTGGCAGAACGGCAACCAGTGCCGCGACGCCGGCGTCAGCGTCACCAACTGCTACTTCGTCCGCGACCCGCTCGACGTCGCCATCGTCTGCGCAGCCGCGATGGGCGCCTGCTTCGGCTTCCTGTGGTGGAACTGCGCGCCGGCCAAGATCTTCATGGGCGACACCGGCTCGCTGGCGATCGGCGGCTCGCTGGCGGCGATCGCGATGGTCACCCGCACCGAGCTGCTGCTGCTGGTGATCGGCGGCCTGTTCGTCGTCGAGACGCTGTCGGTGATCATCCAGGTCGTCGCGTTCCGCGGCTTCAAGCGGCGGGTCTTCAACATGGCGCCGATGCACCACCACTTCGAGCTCGCCGGCTGGCCGGAGATCACCGTCATCGTGCGGTTCTGGATCGTGGCCGGGCTCGCGGTCGCCTTCGGGTCCGGGCTGTTCTACGCCGACTGGCTGTCCGCCGGCAAGCTCTGATGGCCCTACCGCACCGCCCGCCCGACTGGGTCCGCGAGTCGGCGTACGAGATCGACTGGGCCGGCCTCGACGTCGTCGTCTGCGGCATCGGCGTCAGCGGTACGGCGGCCGCCGAGGTCCTGCTCCGCCGCGGCGCCCGCGTGCGGGTGGTGGACGCGGGCGCGACCGACGCCGCGACGTTGCGGGCCTCGGCGCTGACGGCGCTCGGCGCCGAGGTGCTGCTGGGCGACGGCGATCCCGATGTCGGTACGCCGCACCTGGCGGTCACCTCGCCGGGGTGGTCGCCGGACCAGCCGCTGCTGCGCCGGCTCGCCGCGGCCGGCGTACCGGTGTGGGGCGAGGTGGAGCTGGCCTGGCGCTTCAGCCGGCCGGGAACGGCGTGGCTCGCGGTGACCGGCACCAACGGCAAGACGACGACCGTCGAGATCCTGGCCGCCATGCTCGCCGCCGTGCCGCTGCGGGCGGAGGCCGCGGGCAACATCGGCACGCCGCTGCTCGAGGCGGTGCTGCGCGACGTCCCGCCGGACTGGCTGGCCGTCGAGCTGTCCAGCTTCCAGCTGCACTGGTCGGAGTCGATCCGGCCGAGGGTCGCGGCGATCCTCAACGTCGCGCCCGACCACCTCGACTGGCACGGGTCGCTGGCCGCCTACGCGGCCGACAAGGTGAGGGTGTGGGCCCGCATGGGCGAAGGCGACGTCGCCGTCGGCAACGCCGACGATCCGCTGGTCGTGGCCCTCCTCGCCGCGGCGCCGGCCGGCCGAAAGGTCGAGTTCACCCTTGCGCCACCGGATGAAGGTCAGCTCGGGGTCGACGCCGGCCGACTGGTCGACCGCGCCTTCGGCAACGGCGACCTCGTCGCGGTCGCGGAGCTGACCGGGCTCACCGGCTCGCACAACGTCGCCAACGCGCTCGCCGCACTCGCCGTCGCGCTCGGTGCCGGGGTGCCGGTCGAGCCGTGCCTGTCGGCGCTCTCGTCGTTCGCGCCGGGGGAGCACCGGCTCGCAACGGTGCTCGAGCACGCGGGTGTCCGCTACGTCGACGACTCGAAGGCGACCAACCCGCATGCCGCGGTGCAGGCGCTCGCGGCGTTCGACCGGGTGGTCTGGATCGCGGGCGGGCTGAACAAGGGTTTGGAGTTCGACGACCTGGTCGCCGGTGCGAGGGACCGCCTGGTCGCCGCCGTGCTGATCGGCAGCTGTGCGCACCAGCTGCGGGATGCGCTGGCGCGCCACGCGCCGGAGGTCCCCGTCCACCGGGCCGACTCGATGCAGACTGCTGTGGAGGTCGCTGCGGCGCTCGCCCAGCCGGGCGACACCGTGCTGCTCGCGCCCGCCGCCGCCTCGATGGACATGTTCCGCGACTACCGCGACCGCGGTGACGCGTTCGCCGCCGCGGTCGCGGCGGTGACCGGCAGGACGGAGAAGCAGTGACCACGGCGGACGGACACGCGGCGCGGGCCGCGTCGCGTTCGCGCCCGGCAGCCCGCGCGTCGCTGCTGACCAGGCCGCTGGCGTCCTACTACCTGCTGCTCAGCAGCACCCTGCTGCTGGTCGCACTCGGGCTGTTCATGGTGCTGTCGGCGTCGAGCGTCACGGAGTTCGCCAAGTCCGGGTCGTCGTTCACGCTGTTCCGCAAGCAGCTGCTCTGGGTCGGCATCGCGCTGCCGCTCATGTGGGTCGCCGTGCACCTGCCGGTGCGGGTGTTCCGCCGGCTCGCCTACCCGGTGCTGCTCGGCGCCGTCGTGCTCCTGATCATGGTCCTCGTGATCGGCTTCGAGGTGGACGGCGCGACCCGCTGGATGATGGTCGGGCCGTTCTCGGTGCAGCCGAGCGAGTTCGCCAAGCTGGCGCTCGCGCTCTGGGGCGCCGACCTGCTCGCCCGCAAGGCCAAGCTGCTGCACCAGTGGAAGCACGTGTTCGTCCCGCTCCTCCCGGTCGCCACGCTGCTCGCCCTGCTGATCATCCTGGAGCCCGACATGGGCACGATGATGGCGCTGCTCTGCGTCGTCGTCGGCCTGCTCTGGGTCGTGGGCGTGCCGATGCGGGTCTTCGCGCTGCTGTCCGCCGCGCTGGTCGCGATCCTGGCCGGCGTCGCGGTCTCCTCGCCCTACCGCTACGACCGGATCACCGCGTGGCTCGACCCGGAGGCGCACGCCAGCAACAACGCCTACCAGGCGATCCAGGGCAAGATCGCGATCGCGCAGGGCGGCTGGTTCGGTGTCGGGCCGGGGGCGAGCCGGCAGAAGTGGGGCGCGCTGCCGGCCAGCCAGACCGACTACATCTTCGGGATCATCGGCGAGGAGCTCGGCCTGGTCGGCACCCTCGTCGTGGTGCTGCTCTTCGGGGTGCTCGCCTACGCGGGCATCCGGATCGCGATGCGGTCGGTCGACCCGTTCTGCCGCTACGCCGCGGCGGCGGTGACGTGCTGGATCGTCGGCCAGGCCGTCATCAACATCGCGGTCGTTGTCGGGCTCGTGCCGGTAACAGGCATCCCGCTGCCGCTGATCAGCTTCGGCGGCTCGTCGCTGCTGACGACGCTGTTCGCGGTGGGCATGCTCGCCGCGTTCGCGCGCAACGAGCCGGAAGCCGCGGCAGCGCTCGCCGCCCGCGGACCGACTGCGGTGCGGCGGGCCGGCCGGTGGGCGGTCCGCTACTACGGCTTCGGTCCGGCGCCGTCCGGGCCCGGCCGCCGGCGTACCCGCACCCGGCGGAGCCCGCGCCGCAGCGACGCCGCGTGAACGTCGTCCTCGCCGGCGGCGGCACCGCCGGGCACGTCGAGCCGGCACTCGCCCTCGCCGATGCTCTCCGCCGGCACGACCCGGCCGCACAGGTGACCGCGCTCGGCACCGAGCGCGGGCTGGAGACCCGCCTGGTGCCGGCCCGCGGCTACGAGCTCGACCTCATCCCCGCCGTACCGCTGCCGCGCCGGCCGACCGTCGACCTGCTGCGGCTGCCGACCCGGCTCCTCGACGCGGTACGGCGGACCGCCGCGGTCCTCGACCGGCGCGCCGCCGACGTGGTCGTGGGCTTCGGCGGCTACGTCGCGCTCCCGGCCTACCTCGCCGCACGCCGCCGTGGCGTGCCGATCGTCATCCACGAGGCCAACGCGCGGGCCGGCCTGGCCAACAAGGTGGGCGCCCGCTTCGCCGCCGGCGTCGCGGTGACCTACGCCGGCTGCGGCCTGCCGCGCGCCGTCGTCACCGGTCTGCCGATCCGCGAGTCGATCGCGCGGCTGGACCGCGCCGGGCTGCGCGCCGAGGCGCGCGCAACGCTCGGCCTGCAGCCCGACCTCCCGACGCTGCTGGTGTTCGGCGGCTCGCAGGGCGCCCGCCGGATCAACGCCGCGCTGTCCGGCGCCGCAGCGGCGCTGGTGGCCGCGGGGGTCCAGGTGCTGCACGCGACCGGCGCCGCCAACCACGCGGCGGTGGTGGCGGAGCTGCCGACCTCGCCCGGCTACGTCGCCGTGCCCTACCTCGACCGGATGGACCTCTCCTACGCCGCCGCCGACGCCGCGCTGTGCCGGGCCGGCGCGGTCACCTGCGCCGAGGTCACCGCCGTCGGGCTTCCCGCCGTCTACGTGCCCCTGCCCATCGGCAACGGCGAGCAGCGGCTCAACGCCGCAGCGGTCGTCGAGGCCGGTGGCGGGATCCTCGTCGACGACGCCGACGTGAGCGCGGACTGGGTGATCGCCAATGTGGTTCCGTTGCTGGCCGACGCGGACCGCCTCGCCGCGATGTCCGCTGCCGCCGCAGGTTTCGGCCGCCCGGATGCTGCCAACGCACTGATGGCACTCGTCCACCAGGTCGCCGGAAGGCAGGCATGAGCACCTCAGCAGGACCCGCGCTGCCGGCGGGCGCCCGGCGCGTCCACTTCGTCGGCGTAGGCGGCGCCGGCATGAGCGGCATCGCGCGCATCCTGCTCTCCCGCGGCGTCTTCGTCTCCGGCAGCGACGCCAAGGACTCCCGGTCGCTCGCCGCGCTGTCCGCGCTGGGCGGGGTCATGCACGTCGGCCACGACGCCGCCCACGTCGGCGACGTCGACGCCGTCGTCACCTCGTCGGCGATCCGGCCGAGCAACCCTGAGGTCGTCGAGGCGCAGCGCCGCGGCATCGCCGTGCTCCCGCGCGCGGCAGCGCTGGCCGGCGTGATGGCCGGCCGGCGCGGCGTCGCGATCGCCGGCACGCACGGCAAGACCACGACGACGTCGATGCTCACCGTGGCGCTGCAGCACTGCGGCGTCGACCCGTCGTTCGCGATCGGCGGCGACCTCAACGAGGCCGGCTCCAACGCGCACCACGGCACCGGCGACCTGTTCGTGGCCGAGGCCGACGAGAGCGACGCGTCGTTCCTGCTGCTGTCGCCCTTCGCCGCGGTCGTCACCAACGTGGAGGCGGACCACCTCGACCACTACGGCGACGAGTCCGCTGTGGCGCAGGCGTTCGTCGACTTCCTGCGCTGCATCGACCCCGCCGGCTTCGTGGTGCTGTGCGCCGACGACGCCGGCGCGATGCGCCTCGCCTACGGCGCCCCGGTGCTGGTCCGCACCTACGGCGAGTCGCCCGGCGCCGACGTGCGGATCGAGTCGCTCCGGCTCGACGGGCTGGGCAGCAGCTTCGACGTCGTCGACACCGGCCGGCGCCTCGGCCCCGTCCGGCTGGCGGTGCCGGGCCGGCACAACGCGCTCAACGCCGCGGGGGCGCTCGCGGCCGGCATCGGCCTCGGCCTGCCCCCCGCGCTGCTGCGCGAGGGGCTCGCCCGCTACGCCGGTGTCCGCCGCAGGTTCGAGTTCCGCGGCGAGGTGCGCGGCGTCCGGGTCTTCGACGACTACTCGCACAACCCGAGCAAGGTGCGCGCCGCGCTGCTCGCTGCTCGCCAGGTCGCCGGCACCGGGCGCGTCCTCGTCGTCTTCCAGCCGCACCGCTACAGCCGGACGCTCTCGTTCGCCGACCAGCTCGGCGCGTCGCTCGGGCTGGCCGACGAGGTCGTGGTCATGGAGGTCTACTCGGCGGGGGAGGAGCCCGTCCCCGGCGCGACGGGGGCCACGGTCGCGTCCGCCCCGGCGACATCGTCCTGACGATGGGCGCCGGCGACGTCACCCAGCTGGCGGGCGAGGTGCTCGCGGCTCTGCGGGAGCGGGCTCCCGCGTGACGCGTTACCTGCCGCAGTGGTGGTGCCCCCCGGCGGACGCCGCCGCGGTGGACGCCTGCGCGGTGGAGCTGGTCCGCCGAGGGCTCCAGGTCACCCGCGAGCAGCCGCTCGGCTCGTGGACGACGCTCGGTGTCGGCGGCGCGGCGGCCGTCTACGTCGAGCCCCGTGACGTGGCCGAGGTCGGCGTCC
>DASQMY010000121.1:0-3926 GCA_035645255.1 Mycobacteriales bacterium | reverse complement strand
TTCCCCCCATGCCGTGGCCGTGCATGATCATGATGGCGACGCGCGGCCGGCCGCGGGTCACCCCCGGCAGCGGATCGCGGCTGGGCAGCCGGCGGACCACCGTCCTCGCCACGGCGAGCGCGCCGCTGCGGGCCAGCCGCATCGCCGCCCGCTCGATCGGTCGCGGCCTGGTCGTCGCAGCGACCTCGCCGCCGGCGTCCGGCGACGGGTCGCTCCGCGGGGGCGCGGGGTTCGCCGGCTGCGAGCGGACCGACAGGCCGTTGCCGTTGGTGTAGTACGGGCGGTACGTGCGGGCGTCGCCGGTCGGGCGGTCGGCGGCGGGACCGCTCGGATCCTCGGGACGCACCGTGCGGGCCGGGTAGACGAAGACGTTCTTGCGGTCGGCGATGTCGCCGGACCATCCCCCGACCCGCAGCAGTCCGGCGTACCCCCGGACCTCGAGGTGCAGGTCCCACACCTCGGTCTCAGCGGAGTCCGGGGTCAGCAGCGTCAGTGGCAGCCGTGCGGTGACCGTCGAGGCGTCCGGGTCGGCCGGGACCCGGATCTCGACGTCCGTGCCGCGTCGCCGGGCGACCAGCTGCGCGTTACCGGGCGGCGCATCCGGCGCAGGGACGACGGCCGCCTGCAGCGCCAGCGCGTCGTCCTCGACCAGGACCGACCTGACCTCCGCATGCGGTCTGTCAGGGGACGTCACGGATCGACCCGAACTGCCCTTCGTACGCTGCGACGTTGGCCTGCAGCGTGCGCAGCAGGGAGGGCATCAGCGTCGGCGGGAGATGGACCCGGCTGACGACGTCGGCCGGCACGTCCTGGTCGTCACCGGTCGGCTGCACCTGGCAGAAGTCGATGGTGAATCCGTGCCCGGAGTGGCGCACCAGCGCGAGTGTGGCGTAACTTCCGTGCCGCGCCTCGGCGGGCACGGTGACGCGCACGTTCTGGACCTGCCCTAGAGCGTCATCCGGCTGAACTGACATGGTTCGAGCTCCCAGCGTCGGGGACGAGGCACGACGTACCCGTCAGGAAGGACGTGAATCGTGGTCGGCGCCCAGGCACCCGCTGAGCCGCGTCGGCAGTTCACGCTGGACGACGTCCGCTCAACGTACAAGAAGCGCGACGCGTGGTGGACGGTATTCCTCGTCGACCCGATGGCGGCACGGATGCTGCTGCCGATCGCCAACCGCACCAGCATCACGCCCAACCAGGTGTCCCTGGCGGCGTTCGCGGTCGGGCTCGGCGCCGCTCTCGCGTTCGCGCAGGGCGATCACAGCGCGCTCGTGGTGGGTGCGCTTCTCTATCACCTGAGCTTCGTGCTCGACTGCATCGACGGCAAGATCGCCCGTCTCAAGGGCACCGGCTCCGTGTTCGGGATGTGGCTGGACTACAGCTTCGACCGCTACCGCGTCCTCGCGTGCACCGCCGGGCTGATGTACGGGCAGTACCGCCGCGACGAGGACGTCACGTTCATCTGGCTGGCTGGGCTGGTGACGTTCCTGGACATGCTCCGCTACATGGACGCGCTGCAGGTCTACAAGCTGCGCTCCGGGATGAACCGCCAGCTGCGCGCGGCCGGGCGCGCGGCGCGGCGCTCGGCCAGCCTAGGTCGGGTCTACTCAGTGCCCCTCGGCGAGGACGCGCGCTACATCGGAGTGTCGTCCGCCCGCGACGTCGGCTACCGCGCGGTGCCGGCCGCGATGACCGCCGACCCCTCGATGTACGCGCAGCGGGCGGGTCAGCGGGCGGACCTGCACAGCGAGTTCCGGTCGCGGTTCGGCTGGTGGGCGAGAGTTCGCGACGGGCTGAAGGAGCGGCGGGTCCGACCCCACCTGTTCAGCGGCATCGAGTACCAGATGTTCATCTTCATCATCGGGCCGCTGCTGAACGCCGTGCTGCCGCTGGTGATCTTCAGCGCGGTGATGCTGCTCGTGTTCGAGCTGGCGGTAATCTACAAGCTGCTGCTCAGCACCAGGGACTTCGAGCGAGAGATGCAGCGGCTGACCGCGACCAACGCGGGGCAGCCCGGTGCCGGCGCGGAGACCGCGGCCGCGGCCGCCGAGGACGCGGCCGACACCGACGACGTCGACCAGGACGTCGCGCCGCAGGAAGCCGGCCTAGTCGGCGACCTCACGGATCGGGAGCCGGCTCAGCAGCGGGCGGTGCCCCAGGCGTAGCAGTCGACGACGACGCCGGCGAAGGTCTGCAGCGTCACCGTCTCGCCGCCGTTGGCCAGCTGCGCTCCGGTCCGCCTCCAGTACTTCTCGAGGCGCGAGTCGGTGCCCTGGCCCATGTGCAGCCGCAGCCGCTCGCCGGGCCCGACCACCGAGTTGGCCCCGACGAGGTAGGAGTTGGGTGTGTTGCGGATGAGGTAGCCCTCGAGGTTGACCGACGCGGTCGAGGTGTTGACCACGTCGACGTACTCCTGGTTGAGATTGCTGGCGTCGTTGCCGGGCGCGTCGTACTGCGCGCGGACGTCGACCTTGCCGGTGAGCCGGTCGACGCACGAGTAGCCGCACGGGTAGACGAAGTGCGCGCGCACGTCGCCATGCGGGTCCAGCAGATACGCGCCGTCGCCGTACCCGTTGACGTCTGGGTTGCCGAACAGCGGCGTGGTGCGTCGCATGTAGAACCGGGTCGACGTGGTGGTTCCTGACCCGATGTGCACCGTCACCGTCGCGCCAGGGGCGATCCGTGCGCCGGTCGGGAACCACCAGGTGTAGTGGGTGCCGTCGCGCAGCGCCCAGCCGGTCAGCAGCAGAGTCGACGTCGTCGAGTGGTTGCGCACGCGCACGTACTCGCCGTTGAGATTGGCGTTGTCGTCGCCGTCCGCGTCCCACTGCGCCTGGATGCTGACGGGCACGGTCTGCTGCGGTCCGCTGCCGCACACCGTCGACCGCCACATCGGACCGGTGCGCGTCGCCGCCGCCCGCGCCACCCGGGCGTGGTAGTTCTTGTTGAGGTACCACTCAGCCCGGCTGGGCTCCCAGAGGACGTAGCCCTCGCTGGCGAGGGTCTTGCCGGCGTCGCGCCACGAGCCGTCGATCCGGACCGCGACGTGGCGCAGCAGCCGGCCGAGGCTGGTCGAGCTCGTGTGGATGGACGTGAGCCGGACCCGCTTGCCGAGGATCAGCTGGGACAGCCGGCGGGTCGCCGCGGCCGCGTTGCACGTGCCGGTCTCGGTCGCCTGCAGGCCGATCAGCCGGACCGGCACGTCGCGCTGGCCGCTGTCCAGGTTGATCCGGAACGTGTCGCCGTCCGCGATGCGGGTCACCACGCCGTCCTGGTAGTGCAGCGTCACGGCCGCGCTGGAGGTTGCCGGGAGCTGCCACGCGAGCATCGCGGCGACCAGCACGAGAGCGAAGCGGAGCCGACGGGGCATGCGGCGACCTTCCGGGCCAGGTGGGCGGTAGGTATTCATCGACATCCACGGGCGCGGGCTTGACTCGCGCCGTACGGCGTCCGGGGTCAGGCGGGCTCGGGCACACCGTGCCGGTCGGCGTACTGCGGCCGGGCAGCGGGTCCTCGCCGGAGGTCTGGCGCTCGAACTCGCCGAGCATCCACGCGCGGTAGGCCGCGACGTCGGGTGGCGCCGCCATCGTCAGCAGGTGCTCCCCGAGGCGACAGAACTCGTCAACCTCGGCCAGCACCCGGCTCATCCACCGCGCGACGTCCGCCGCGCCGCGCGGGACCCGGTAGACCATCTCGCGCGCGCTGCGCTCACCTCTGGCCGCCGCCTCGTCGAGATCCGCGGTCGGCCGCGCGGTGTACGGCGCGTAGGTCGTGCGGATGTCTTTGACCAGCCGGACTAGACGCTCGGGTACGGCGCGCGCGTCCGGCTCGCCGAGGTGCTGGGCGATCAGCTCCATCTCCCGGGCCAGCTCCTCGCCATGCTCGACGGTGCGCTGACGGATGGTCAGTGGGATCTCGCGCAG
>DASQMY010000120.1:0-1767 GCA_035645255.1 Mycobacteriales bacterium | reverse complement strand
GGCGCGATGATGTCCGGGCTGCCGGCGGTCATCGCCGCGCACCTCTCCGACGTCCTGACCCCGCGCGAGTTCGCCGGCGCCTTCGGCCGCTGCACGCTCGCCTTCGGCGTGGCGCAGCTGTGCGGCCCACCCCTCGGTGGGTTCCTCGCGCAGGCGACCGGCGGATTCCTCGCGGCCTTCGTGCTGGCCGCGGCGGTAGCCGCGGCCGGGGCGGCGCTCAACGTCGGCGTCCTGCGCGCGACCCGGGCGCGGGAACCGGGGCGCGCGGCGGCCGGTCATCGGGACGGACCGCCGTGAGGGGGCTGTCCCGAGGTCCGGTCACTCCACGAGTCGCTCGAGGAAGCGCTGGGTCTCCGGATCGGTGGAGTGCAGGTAGACGCCGCGCAGGCCGCGGGTCAGCAGCACCTTGTAGACGTTCCGGACCAGGAGGTCGAACTCGGCGTCGCTGACCCGCTTGGTGCTGCGGAAGTCGGGGTCCCGATTGGCGCTGCGGACGGCGACCCAGCGGTCGGTCCGCCACACCAGGTCCGGACCGAGCAGGACGCCGTTCCACTCATACTCGAAGCCCTGCGCGGTGTAGACGCAGCCGACTTGCCCGAAGCCCCGCTCGTCGCTGGCCCACATGGCGGCCGGCGGGGCGCCGCCGACGGACCGGTCGCCCTTGAGGTTCCACGGGCGCGCCCAGTCACCGATCTGGACATCCGGCACCAGTGAGCCGTCCTGGAGGGGATCGCTCCAGGACCAGCAGTAGCCGGCGGCCATGCGGGCGTTCTGGCGGACGGCCAGCTTCTCGGCCAACGCCTGCTCCATGGCGGACGGTGACGGCGACGGCCGGACTTCGAACCGCTCGTCGCCCTTCCATGGCATCGGTCCGCCGGGGACGAGCCCGAGCAGCCGCTCTACCCACTCCACGTACTCGGCGCTGCCGCCGCTGCGGTATTGGGTGTTGAGCTCGATCTGGTGGATATCAAGGCCGCGCTCGCGGGCGTGCTTCTCGATGTCCTCGACCGTGCCCATCTCGCCAGGGCGCACGTCCTGGTTCTGGTCGAGCAGGAACACCGGCACCCGGGCGGCGTCGATGAGCTCGTCGACCTGTCGGCGCGGCGCCCCACGCAGGGCCCGGGGCGTGTACCGATCGACCGAGGTCTCGCGAATGCGGTGCGCCTCGTCGGCGATGAGGACGTCGAGACCGTTGCGCTCAGCCGTCATGAACTGGTTGAAGTACCTGAAGAGCGAGCGGGTCCGCGGGGCTCGGTCGCCGGTGACCTTGCGCAGCGTCAGTGTGAAGGACCGTGACCCGGTCGCGTGCACGGCCCGGACCCCGCGGCGCCCCAGCTCGCCGAGCAGCGAGAGGGCGATGACGCTCTTTCCGCTGCCCGGTCCGCCGGTGACAATGACGACGCTCTTGTGGTCACCGCGCCGGGCCTTCTCGACCTCGTGCAGGACGAGGCCGAACGCCACCTTCTGCTCGTCGAGCAGCCCGAACTGCTCGCGGATGCGCAGTTCCTCCGCGGCGACGGCGAGCAGTTGCTTGCTGGGGGCGACGAAGGAGCGCAGCAGCCGGTCGGCGTGGATCGACGCGTTGGCGGGGGAGAGTCGGCTGCGCAGGTACTGCAGGAAGTCGCCGCGGTCCTGGGCGGTGAACAGCCGGCCAAGTTCGTCCTGCGGGTAGCCGCGCAGCGCGCCTACGCGGTCGTCAGTGGCGTTGTGCAGGTAGGCGGCGCCGGTGAGGACGTCGGTGGTGTCGTGCAGGAGGACGAGGAAGTC
>DASQMY010000119.1:0-3454 GCA_035645255.1 Mycobacteriales bacterium | reverse complement strand
GTACGCCGACAGCTCCACCCGGGTGGGCAGCGCGGGCGGCAGGCTGTCGGTCAGCAACGAGACGTCGAGACCGGCCTTCTGCATCTGCTCGATCAGCCGCGGGAGGTCAGCGAGACCGGGCTGCGGGCCGAGTCCGTCGGGGTCGGCATCGGGGCGCAGCACACCCAGCAGGTGGCGCAGCTCCGCCAACGCCTCGCGGCCGGCCTCCTCCACCGCACCCATCGCCTCGAGTGCTGCCGCGGGGTCGTCGGCGGCGACGGCCTGCGCGGCCCCGGCCTGCACGGTCATCATGCTCACCCGGTGGGCTACGACGTCGTGCAGCTCACGGGCGATCCGGGCCCGCTCGTCGATGACGATCCGGCGATCCTCGGCCGCCCGCTGACTCACCAGCTCGGCCGCTCGTTCGGCGCGCAGCCTCAGCCGGCGGCCGACGTACCAGACGCCGAACATCACCACGCTGCCGAAGGCGGAGTCGCCCCACGGCAGCGACGCGATGATGTTGTCGCCGATGAGCAGGCCGATGGCGGCGGCGACGCCGGCCTGTCCCCACCGCGCGGAGCCGGCGTATCGGCCGGTGGCGTAGAGCGCGAGGAGTGTCACGCCACCGATGTTCGAGTACTCCCGCCCCAGGGTCAGCAGCCAAGCGGCCAGCGCGATCGCGAGCACGACGGTCGGATAGCGCCGGCGCCAGTACAGCGCGCCACTGGCCACTGCGAAGAGCAGCAGTACGGCGATCGGGAGGTCGCCGACCCGGCGGACCAGGATCCCGTCGTCCGGACCGGGGTGCAGGAACACCGACACCAGGAACATCCCGATGGCGAGGGCGGCATCCGCGGAGCGCGGCCAGCGAGTGAACGGCCTGCGCACCCCGGGCCGCACGCTCGGCGGCGGCGGGACGTGGCGCGGGGCGGGGCGATTCACGACGGTGCCAACTCTCGCTTGCCGGTGTCCGCCGCGGCTCGGGCGGATGCACCGAGACCCAAGGTAGGGCAGCGGGTGGACCCCGGTCGCCCGCCCCCACCGGGATCTCAGTCCCCGTCTGCAGAGGGATGGCCGGCAGCCGACCAACGCGTCGCCTCCGCCTCCAGGGGGACGGGCGATCCCGTCGCGGAGCGGGCGACGGCAGGCCCGCCGGCCGCCACTGTTGACCGCACCGCACCAACCCGCCCGGCGCACCGCCGGAGCCCCAACCACTTCGCAGGAGCGCACCGCCATGAGCACAGCAATCAGTCGACTCGTCCGCCGCATCGGGGACGCGAGTGCCCGCCGGCCGTGGCGGACGATCGCCGCCTGGGCGGTGCTCGCAGCTGTCGTGATCGCGCTGGCCGGCACGTCCGGCGGCACGTTCGCCGACGACTTCGCGGCTCCCGGCAGCCAGAGCAAGGAGGCGATGGAGGTGCTCGAGCAGCGCTTCCCGGAAGCCGCCGGCGGGTCGGCGATGGCGGTCTTCGCCGCAGCCGAGGGGCAGCCGCTCAGCGCGCACCGGGCGGCCGTCGCGGCGGCCGTCGCGCGGATGGCCGAGGTCGAGCACGTCGCGGCGGTCGCCGACCCGTTCGCGGCCGGGACCGTGTCGGCTGACGGTCGCATCGGCTTCGCGGCGATCACTTTCGACGTACCGTCGCTCGATCTCGGCCCGGAGCCGCTCGCCCGGCTGACCGACGCCGTCGAACCCGCCCGGTCGACCGACCTCGTCGCGGAGATCGGCGGCGACGCCGCGTTCATCAACGCGGAGGCCGAGACGTCCGGCACCGAGGTGATCGGCCTCCTTGCCGCACTGGTCGTGCTGGTCGTCGCGTTCGGCACCGTCGTCGCCGCCCTCGTCCCGATCGCGCTCGCGCTGGTCGCCGTTGCGTCCGGCCTCGCCGCGATCGCGCTGCTCGCCAACGCGATGGACGTCTCGAGCTCGGCCCCGACGATCGGCGCGATGATCGGGCTCGGCGTCGGCATCGACTACGCGCTGTTCATCGTCGCCCGCTACCGCGAGAACCGCGCCGCCCGACAGCCGAACGCGCTTGCCCTGTCGGCGGCCATGGGGTCGTCCGGATCCGCCGTCGTCTTCGCCGGCGGCACGGTCGTTGTCGCCATGGCTGCCCTCGTGCTGACGAGGCTCGGCGTGCTCGCGTCCATCGGGATCGGTACGTCGCTCGTGGTGCTGCTCGCCGTGGCGAGTGCCATGACGCTGCTGCCGGCCCTGCTGACGCTGCTCGGCGACCGCATCGACGCCGGGCGCGTGCTCGGCCGGGGCCGCGCCGCCAAGCCGGTCGAGAACGGCGCCTGGTGGCGGTTCGCGCACCGCGTCTCGGGTCGCCCGTGGCCCTACCTCGTCGTGGCGAGCGGGGTGCTGGTGCTGCTCGCGGTGCCGGCGCTGTGGATGCGGACCGGCTTCCCGGACGCCGGCGACGAGGCGACGACGACGACGCACCGCCGGGGCTATGACCTGCTGGCCGAGGGGTTCGGCCCGGGTTTCAACGCGCCGTTGCTGATCGTCGCCGACCTGCGCGACACCGGGCTGGCCGCCGGCGCGATCCCGGCTCTGTCGGCGCGCATCGCGGCGGTGCCCGGCATCGCGGGCGTCGGTGCGCCGCTCGTCTCACCCGCGGGCGACACCGTGGTGCTGCCAGCCACTCCGACCACGGGCCCGTCCGACTCGGCGACGTCCGGGACACTCCAGCGGGTGCGGGCGGTCACGCCGGACAGCGTCTACGTCTCCGGACTCACCGCGATGACCGACGACCTCACCGAGCAGATGAACGACACGCTGCCGGTCTTCATCGCGGCGATCCTCGTCGCGTCGTTCCTGCTGCTGATGGTGGTCTTCCGCTCCGTCGCCGTACCACTCAAGGCCGCAGTGATGAACCTGCTGTCCATCGGCGGTGCGTACGGCGTCGTCGTCGCGGTGTTCCAGTGGGGCTGGCTCAAGGACGTCTTCAACCTCGACAGCACCTACGTCATCCCCTCCCCGATGCCGGCGATCCTCTTCGCGGTGCTGTTCGGCCTGTCGATGGACTACGAGGTCTTCCTGCTCTCGCGCATCCGCGAGGAGTACGACGTCACCCGCGACAACGCCGAGTCGGTGGCCCGCGGCATCGCCGGCACCGGGCGGGTCATCACGTCAGCGGCGCTGATCATGATGGTCGTGTTCCTCAGCTTCGTCGCCAACCCGTCGCCGTTCGCCAAGATGATGGGCCTGGGCCTCGCCACGGCGATCGCGCTCGACGCGACGATCGTCCGGATGGTCGTCGTGCCCGCGACGATGGCACTGATGGGCCGGGCCAACTGGTGGCTGCCGGGCTGGCTCGACCGCCTGCTCCCGCTCGCGTGCGGGCGGCAGCGCCTCGCCCTCGACACTGACGTGCGGGAGCAGGCGGTCTAGCCAGCCCGGCAGCCACCAGTTGGCCCGGCCCATCAGTGCCATCGTCGCGGGCACGACGACCATCCGGACGATCGTCGCGTC
>DASQMY010000118.1:0-6036 GCA_035645255.1 Mycobacteriales bacterium | reverse complement strand
AGACCGCATGACCGACGAGCGCACCGCGCAGACCGAGCGCGAGCTCCGCGCCCTGCTGACCGAGCGGAGCGGCGTTCCCAGTGGAGACCCCCACCCGGTCGCCACGCTGCAGCGGCGGCACCGCCGCCGGCAGTCGGCGCGCGTCGGCGCAACCGGTGTGACGACGGCCGTAGCGGTGGTGGCGTTGGTCTTCACGCCGCGGCTGCTCGAAGGACCCGACCGCGGGTTGCCGCCGGTCGGTCCGGGGCGCTCGTCGACCGCCTCCGCGGCGGGGACGACGTCAGCGGGGCCGGCCCCGACCGCCGAGCCGAGCGGGAGCGTCGACGGCGCCTACGTGAACCTGCTGGCGGTGCGGTACCTCGAGACGAGCGGCGAGCTCCGGGCGCGACTCACCGACACCGCTACGGCCGAGGTGCGCTGCGCGGTCGACCGACGACGGGCGCCCGACCAGCCGCAGCACGTCTTCGTCTGGGCGCGGTGCAAGGTCGTCTCCGGCGACATCGACACAGCGGTCTCGCTGCCGGTGCGGCTGACCTACGACGCGTCTCGTACGAGGTTCGCCGCACTGCTCATGCCGGATGACGGGCCTGCCTACAGCGAGACGGTGAAGAAGCACTTCCCCGGCGACACGGCGAAGGTCCCGGACGAGGCCACCTTTCAGCGCATGCAGGCGGAGATCGACCTGCCGAGACCACGCACGGACTCACTACCGAGCGCGTGTGCGGACCGCGCCGCGGTGCGGACGACCGGCATCTACGTCGCGACGATCCGGGCGCTCCTCGAGGACGAGCTCGACCGCGGTCCCAAGAGGATCTATGTGTTGCGCGAGCGCGAGCCGGGTCCGGGTGGCGACGTCCCGGCCGGCGTGTCGCCCGAGCGCGGTGACCTGCCCGCGGCGGTGGCCCGATGCCTCGCGATCGCGACCGCGCACCGCCTGCCGATCACGGTCGTCGACGGGCCCGACGACCCGGCGATCGCCCGCCACGGGACCGAGGTCCTGTCGCCGGTCCGCGACGGCGTCGTGGTGTCCCTGTCCGCAGTCGGGCCGGGCGACGCCGTGCAGGTCGCTGCGTCTGCGGACTTCGGCGGCGGCAAGAACATGCGCGGCGGCGTGTTCGAGGTGACGAGGGGTGTGGACACCTGGCGGGCTGTCGCGACCGGAGTGTCCTGGATCGCCTAGAGCTGCTTGCGGAAGTGGTACTCCGTGCTGTTGCTCGCGTCGTTGAGGTCGCGGCTGTCAGGCAGCCGCCGGTAGCCGAGCGACTCGTAGAGCCGGTGCGCATCGCCGAAGCGCGTGTCGCTCCACAGCTCGACCGCGCTCGCCCGTCGGTTCCGTGCCGCCTGCTCGACCATCTCGACCAGTCGCCGGCCGATGCCCTGCCGGCGGGCCGCTGGGCCGACGTACAGCCGCTTCAGCTCGACGACGCCGTCGCCGGCTGGCCCCCATCCGCAGCACGCGACGACCGCCCCATCGCGCTCGACGACCCAGAACTCGCCGCCCTTCCTGGCGACCAGCGAGGCCATCCCGTCGAGGTCGGCGTCCAGCCCGTCCGGCTCGAGCACGCAACCGGGGTACTCGGCGTAGACGCCGCCGATCAGGCGCCGCAGCGCATCCGCGTCGTCGTCCCGGACCGGCCGCAGCCCTTCCACGCCGAGGCGAACCGTCAAAGGCCGAGCTCCCGCGCGATCAGCATCCGCTGCACCTCGGACGTGCCTTCACCGATCTCCAGGATCTTGGCGTCGCGGTAGAACCGGGCGACCGGGAACTCGTTCATGAACCCATAGCCGCCGTGCACCTGGCACGCCTCCCGGGCGTTGCTCATCGCGGTCTCCGAGCTGTAGAGCTTGGCGATGGCGGCCTCCTTCTTGAACGGCTCGCCGCGCAGCATCTTGTCGGCGGCGTAGTAGTAGGCGAGCCGTGCGGTCTGCGTGCGCATCTCCATGTCGGCGATCTTGAAGGCGATCGCCTGGAAGCTGCCGATCGGCTGCCCGAATGCCTCGCGCTCCTTGGCGTACTTGACGCTCTCGTCGACGCACCCCTGGGCCAGGCCGACTCCCAGCGCGGAGATCGCGATCCGGCCCTCGTCGAGGATGGACAGGAAGCCGGCGTAGCCGCGGCCCCGCTCCCCGAGCAGGTTGGCCTCCGGCACCCGGCAGCCGTCGAAGACGATCTCGCGGGTGTCGGACGCGTGCCAGCCGACCTTCGAGTACTTCTTCGACACCCGGAAGCCGTCGCGCGGCACCGGCACGAGGATGGAGCTGATCTCCTTCTTGGTCGTGCCGTCCGGGCGCTGCGACTCGCCGGTCACCGCGGTCACGGTCACCAGCCGGGTGATGTCGGTGCCGGAGTTGGTGATGAAGACCTTGGTGCCGTTGATCACCCACTCACCGCCGTCGAGTACGGCGGTCGTGCGGGTCGCGCCCGCGTCCGAGCCGCCGCCCGCCTCGGTGAGGCCGAACGCCCCGAGCGCCTCGCCGGAGCACAGCAGCGGCAGCCACTCGCGCTTCTGCTCCTCGGTGCCGAACCGGAAGACCGGCATCGCGCCGAGCGAGCAGCCGGCCTCGAGCGTGATGGCGGCGCTCGAGTCGATGCGGGCGAGCTCCTCGATCGCCAGGCAGAGCTCGAAGTAGGTGGCGCCCATCCCGCCGTACTCCTCGGGGAACGGCAGCCCGAACAGCCCGAGCTCAGACATCTGCTTTACGACGTCGTAGGGGAACTCGCCGCGCTCGTCCATCTCGGCGGCCCGCGGCGCGACCACGTCGCGGGCGAACCGCTCGACGGTCTGGCGGAACGCCTCCTGCTCCTCGCTGAGCCGGAAGTCCATCACGAAGGGTCACCTCGTCCAGGAAGGCTGTGCACGGGCGGCGGTGCCGGCAAGTCTGCCACGGCCGGTATCCTGTCCGGATGTCCGGCACCCACGGTCGCGACCACGACCGGCCGCTCCATCTCGATGCGCCTGAGGTGCCGGTCGGGCTTGGTGCGATCGCCGACGTCTTCATCGACCCCGCCAAGGAGCCCGAGCGCCGCATGCACGTCATGACGTTGGCTGACTACGGCCTGATCCTCGCGTCGGTCCTCATCGCCGCGTGCGGTCAGCTGCTGCTCCGGCACGCGATGCTGACGATCCGCGACAACCACCCCGACACGCACGGCGTGGAGCTGCTCTGGCAGGCCGCCCGGTCGCTCGAGGTGATCGCGGGACTCAGCGTCTTCGGAGTCTCCGCGCTGCTGTGGCTGGTCACCCTGTCCAAGGTGCCGCTGTCCAAGGCCTACCCGTTCACCGCGATCGGCTTCATCGCGATCCTCGCGGCGTCCAGCGTGCTCTTCGACGAGCACGTCGGGCCGCAGCTGTGGATCGGCGCGCTGATCGTGGTGGCTGGTCTGCTCATCGTCGTCCGGGCCGGCCCGGCCAAGAACGACGAGCCGGCATCGAAGGGCGCCGGGGCCGCACCGGCGTCGACCGCGCCGCACGTCCCGCGCACCTAGCACCTAGCACCTAGCACATCTGCCGGCCGCCCTGCGCGCCCGCTCAGCCGGCCGCGCCGGCCAGCACCTTCGCGATCGCGTCCCAGCGCGAGATGCCGCAGCCATTCTGCCGGGCGTAGCTCGCGGCGACCGCCGCACCGCGCCAGACGCCGCTGATCGTCGCGGTGGCCGGGCCGCCGTAGATCTCGGTGCACATGACGTCCTTGGGCAGCGGGGCGAACGGCCGCTCGGCGGCGGCGAGCTGCGCACACGCGCCGGCGGGGTCCGGGTGGTCACCGCCGGGCGGCTCGCACTGCAGTGTCCACGTCTTGGTCGCAGTCGCCTTGCCGTCCGGGTCGACGGTGACGGTCAGGCGGCTCTGTGGCGCGGCGGGTGTCGGGTCGGTCCGGACCGCGGCGCTGTCGTCGGCGCAGCCGGCGAGGAGTCCGGCGGCGAGCGCAGCGACGGCGATCGCAGCTGTCATGCCGGTACGACGCACGCGCGGCCGACCCGGTTCCGCGTCAGCCGGCCGGGACGGTGAAGCAGAACGACGCGCCGCCGCCCGGGGCTTCGCGGACCTCGATCACCCCGCCGTACCGCTCCACGATGCGCTTGCACGTCGCCAGCCCGATGCCGGAACCCTCGATGCTGTGGTCGACCCGCTCGAACATCGCGAAGATCCGGTCCCGCGCCGCGGCCGGGACACCGGGCCCGTTGTCCGAGACGCTGACCATCCACCAGCCGGGCTGCGCGGCCGATGCCGTCACCGTGACGCGCGGCCGCACCGGGCCGGCCCGCCCGGCGAACTTCACCGCGTTGCCGATGAGGTTCTGCATCAGCTGGACGAGCTGCGTCCGGTCGCCGCGGACCTCCGGCATGCGGTCTGCCCGGACTTCGGCCTCCGTCGTCTGCACTGCGGCGTGCAGGTTGCGCACGGCCTCGGCCACCACCTCGTCGAGCGGCACGGTGTCGGGCTCGAGCGGCTCGGTGCCGGCCTTCGAGTAGCGAAGCAGGTCGTCGACCATCACGTTCATCCGCCGGCAGCCCTCGACGACGTAGCCGACCGCCTCGCGCGCCGGCTCCGGCAGGTCCGCCGCGTAGTGGCGGGCCAGCAGCTCGGCAAAGCCCGTCACGCCCGCCAGCGGGCTCTTCAGGTCGTGCGCGGCGACGAAGGCGAACCGGGTGAGGTCCTCGTTGACGGTCTCCAGCTCGCGGTTGGCGCGCGCGACGCTCGCCAGCTGGTCCTCGGCGAGGTGGGACTGGCGCCGAATCTCCAGCTGGGTGACCACCTGCTCGGCGAGGTCGCGCAGCGACCTCAGCTGCTTCCTGGACAGGCTGCGCGGCGCCTCGTCGAGGACGCACAAGGTGCCGAGGACGTGGCCGTCGGGAGTGACGAGCGGGGCGCTGGCGTACATCCGGACCGAGCCGAGCTCGCCCGTCACGAAGCGGCTGTCGCTGAACCGCGGGTCGGTCGACGCGTCCGCGACATGGACGAGCGCGCCACCGCGGACCGTGGTGTCGCACATCGACTCCGAGCGGTCGTAGACGTTGCACTCCATACCGACCGCGACCGGCTGCCACTGTCTCGTCGCGCCGATCAGGTTGATCACCGCAGCCGGTGCAGCGCAGACGTGCGCGGCAAGCCGGACGATCGCCGACAGGTCCGGCCCGAACCGGCGGCCGACGATCTGGTAGCGGTCGAACGCCGCCAGGCGCTCGGTCTCCGTCACAGAGATCACTGCCGTCATGCCCCGACCATACGGGGTCCGACGGTGTTTCGTCGCGCACTGGACACGCCTGGTCACGCGCCGCTACGGATTGCGCCTCGATCGGCCGGTCGACTACACCGGCGTCACGCCGTGTCGCCGCCTGGAGAACGACCGGTCCTTGCCCCGCGCCGCGGCGAACCGGCGTACCAGCTCACTGCGCAGGTCCTCCGGCTCGACGATCGCGTCCACCACCAGCTCGCTCGCGAGCCGGACGATGTCGATGTCCTCCCTGTAGTCCGCACGCAACCGCTCGACGTACGCCGCCCGATCGGCCTCGTCGGCGATCGTCGCGATCTTGTTGGCGTAGACCGCGTTGACCGCGGCCTCCGGGCCCATCACCGCGATCATCGCCGTGGGCAGCGCGATGCAGCAGTCCGGCTCGAAGCCCGGCCCCGCCATCGCGTAGAGACCCGCGCCGTAGGCCTTGCGCACGACGACCGAGATCTTCGGCACGGTCGCCTCGGAGACGGCCGTGATCATCTTCGCGCCGTGCCGGATGATCCCCTCACGCTCGACCGCCGTACCGATCATGAACCCGGGCACGTCGGCGAGGAACAGCAGCGGCACGTTGAACGCGTCGCACAGCTGGATGAAGTGCGACGCCTTGTCGGCGGAGTCGACGAACAGCACACCGCCCTTCTGCATCGGGTTGTTGGCGACGACCCCGATCGCCTCGCCGTCGAGGCGGGCGAATGCGCAGACGAGCTCGCGCGCCCACAGCGCGTGGACCTCGAAGAGGCTGTCCTCGTCGACGATCCCCTTGATGTAGCGGCGCATGTCGAAGGCCTTGCGGTCCTCGGC
>DASQMY010000117.1:0-2558 GCA_035645255.1 Mycobacteriales bacterium | reverse complement strand
CGCAGGGCTCGACGCGGAGATCCCGGTCGTCGGTGCGCTGGCGCCAGAGTTCACCTGGAGCGTGTGGCGGCGGCGGCCGGAGGAGTACCCGGTCACGACCTTGCTGCCGCTCGAGGCCGTCCAGGCCGCGAAGGAGCAGAGCGTCGCGGCTTCGGAGCAGCTCGACCTCGCGCTGCGCCGCGCGTTCTTCTCGGACAGTCGGTGCATCAGTCTGCGCAGCGAGGTCGAGCAGGCGGCGAAGGCGTGCGACGACGTCGAGCTCACCGCGCTCATGGACGCCCTCGACGACGGACGGTCGAGACGGGCTGTCATCGACCAGTGGCGCGCGGCGGATGCCGACGATGCGGTCAAGGGCAGCCCGCATGTGTTCCTTCGTGACGGTTCGGACAGCCACAACCCCGGCGTCGCGATGCACATGCAGGGTGAGCACGGCCGCGGCTTCCCGGTGATCGACTCGTTCGACGGCTCGGTGTACGACGACCTGCTCCGCCGGGCGCTCGCATGACCGCTGGTTACTCCGGGACACCGCTGCCGAAGAAGCTCGGCATCAAGCCGGAGTCGCGCGTGCTGCTGGTCGACGCCCCGGCCGACTTCCGGAGCGTCGACCTCGCCGAGGTCCCGCCGGGAGTCACGGTCGAGACCGAGCCGGGCGGTCCGGCGTACGACGTCGTGGTGCTGTTCGTGCGAAGCACCGACGAGCTGCTCGAGCGGTTCGAGTCGCACACAAGGCTGATCACGCCCGCTGGCCGGCTGTGGGTGGCCTGGCCGCGCAAGGCGGGTGGCTTCGCCAGCGACGTGACGGAGAACGCGATCCGCGACGAGGCGCTCGCGTTGGGACTCGTCGACAACAAGGTGGCAGCCATGAGCGCGGCGTGGTCCGGGCTGCAGATCGTCCACCGGGTGAAGAACCGCCCAGCGAAGGCAACCAAGTGACGCATTTCCCGAGCCGTGCCGATGTCGTCGTCGTCGGGTCTGGGCACAACGGCCTGGTCGCGGCGACGTTCCTGGCGCGCGCGCGTCTCGACGTCGTCGTCGTCGAGGCGGCAGAGACGCTCGGCGGTGCGACCCGCACCGAGCGGCCGTTCGCGAAGGTGCCGGACCTGCAGCAGTCGACCGGGTCGTACCTCCTCGGCCTGATGCCACCGGAGCTGCCGGCCAAGCTGGGCATCGACATCCCGGTGCTGCGCCGCGATCCGCACTACTTCCTGCCCACGACCGGCGAGGGGCACCTGCTGTTCGGCTCCGACCGCGCCGAGACGCGTCGTCAGTACGTCGAGTTCTTCAGCGAGCAGGACTGGGCGGCCGACGAGTCGCTTCAGGCGGAGCTCGACGCGCTGCGCGACGACGTCGGGCCGACCTGGCTCGCTGAGCCGCTGTCGGTCGAGGAGACGGCCGACCGGCACGTCCGGCCCGCGCTGCAGCAGGTGTTCGTCGACCTGTGCCACGGGTCGGTGATCGACTACCTCGACCGGTTCGGCTTCCGCTCCGACCTGGTGAAGGCCATGTACGCCGTCACCGACGGCCTCTCGGGCCTCGACGCGACGATCGACACACCGGGCAGCGGTCACAACTTCCTGGTGCACAACATGTGCCGGCTCCCGGGGTCCGGCGGGACGTGGATGGTCGTCCAAGGTGGCATGGGCACCGTCGCGCGACTCGTCGCGGACCAGGCGCGCGCGGCCGGCGCGGAACTGCTCGCCGGTTGTCCGGTCGCCGCCGTGACGACGTCGGGCGGCGCGACCACCGGTGTCGCTTTGTCCGACGGCCGCACCATCGACGCGCCGGTGGTGCTCGCAGCCTGCGACCCGTTCCGGCTGCAACAGCTCGTCGACCTGCCGGCCGACCTCACTGCGCGGATCAACGGCTGGCGGCACCACGGCACCACGATGAAGGTCAACCTCGCGCTCCGCGGGCTGCCGACGTTCACCTGCCTGCCGGAGGACCGTGGGCAGCACCAGGGGACGATCCACCTGCTGCCGCAGGGCGCCGACGTACTGGATCAGCTACGGTCGTCGTACGCCGACGTGAAGGCCGGCCGGCTCGCCGACTTCCCGACGATGGAGTGGTACATCCACACGACGATCGACCCGTCGCTGCAGGACGCGGGCGGCCACCACTCCTCCGCGCTGTTCGTGCAGTGGGCGCCATGGGACGTCGACGGCTCGTCGTGGGACGCCGAGAAGGACCGCTACGTCGAGCACCTGCTCTCGATCTGCGACCGGTTCGCGCCGGGCACGTCCGACCTCGTAGCGGACACGTTCCCCCTGACGCCGCCGGACATCGAGCGGCACTTCGGCATGACGCGTGGCCACATCCACCACGTCGACAACTCCGTCGCCTTCGCCGACCGGATGCCCTACTCCACCGGAGTCGACGGCCTGTACGCCGGCAGCGCCGGCTGCCACCCGGCGGGCTAGGTCATCGGTGCAGCCGGGCACAACGCCGCCATGCGCATACTTCGCGACCTCGGCCGCCCGGCCGCCGGCTGAGGGGGCACTGACATCAACAACGACGAGCGCAAGCAAGTCGTCGCCGGACTGTTCGACCGGATGGCGGCG
>DASQMY010000116.1:0-1900 GCA_035645255.1 Mycobacteriales bacterium | reverse complement strand
GGGCTGTCCAAGCCCGAGATCATGCGTTGCCTCAAGCGCTACGTCGCCCGCGAGATCTACACCGCGCTCATCGGACAGCCCGACCCACGACACCCTTGACAGCTATAGGAGCTTCGAGCCGCTGCATCTCCGCGGCTGCGGACGCCAACCCGGTCGATCTCGGCACCGTTCTTCGCGGAAAGGCGAACAGGGTGTCGAAACCGCAAACGGCGGGCGGTGGGGGGCGGGGGGCGAGCGGGGGGTGGAGGAGCGGGGGTCAGAGCTTCGCGTCGGTGCACGTGCCGAGCTCGGTCACGCTCTGCGCCTGCGGGCAGCGCCGCACCGTGAACGCCGCCGAATAGGCGTCGTCCGAGCCGGTGTCCTCCACCACCTGGAAGATCTCCAGGCCCGGTGCACCCGGGACGGCGCGGTAGTGCCGCGAGACCGGGGCGCCGCCGTCGTCCTGGGACACCGTCAACAGCTCGGCGCCGGTGCCCGACCTCATCGCCTCCGCCATGCAGCGGAGCATCGCCGGCGGTGCGTCGCCCGGATCGGCCGGACCCGACTCGACGGTGTAGGTGCCGCATCGTGCGAGCTTCGGCCGGTCGACGAACGCGTCGGGCGCGTTGCTTCCGGTTGGCTCGCTCGGTTCGCCGGGGTCGGCCGCCGCGACGACCCGCTTGAAGGCCAGCTGCGC
The DNA here is from genome assembly GCA_035645255.1 of Mycobacteriales bacterium. Taxonomy (GTDB): domain Bacteria; phylum Actinomycetota; class Actinomycetes; order BP-191; family BP-191; genus DASQMY01. The sequence continues at coordinate 1,224 of DASQMY010000116.1, read as the reverse complement.
GAGGTCGCGGGCGGCGCGCTCCGTAAGCCCGGTCCCCGTCTCGGCCTGCTGCAGCTCCATCACCAGGCGTCCCGACCGCACGACGAAGACGTAGGTCTGCATCAGATCGCTCGGGCGGCCGATCCGGACCACCAGCGAGTCGACACCGGCGCCGAGTTTGGCCAGCGGCTCGGACGGCACTGCACCGCCCGACGACCCGCACTTCTCGGTCGCGGTGACGACCCGCTTGAGGTGCAGCGAGGCGTCGGTCTCCGTGCGGAAGAGCACGACGTGCTGGATCAGCTCGCCTGGATCGCCGCTCAGCCGCCTGGACCGCCACTCGGCCGACTCGGGGAGGGCCTCGCCCTCCGGCGTCTGGCACGGGTTGTAGCGGTACTGCACGGTGTCCTCGACCACCACCTTCGCCGGGCTCCACCCCCTGCCGAGGTCGGCCCGCGTGATCAGCGCGGCGTTCGGGATCAGCTCGCCGATCGGAGTCGGCCGCGTGGTGAGCGCGGGCGGCCCCGACGGCGAGGCCAGCGACGGCTCGGGCGAGGGCTCGCTCGGGGCGGACGAAGCGACCAGAGGGGTGTCCTGTTCCGACTGCTCGGCTGGTGCCGACGGCGTCGCCCCGACCGACGTCGACGACGCAGCAGGCGCGGCCACCGGGTCGCGGCCGTTCGGAGCGGCCGACACGGCGACCGCGACGATCGCCACCACGGTGAGCATGGCCGCGCCGCCGCCGACGGCCTGGCCGCGGCGCACGGCGCGGGCGCGCCGGCGTACCTCATCGGCCGGCGGTACGGCGACGCCTCGCGTCGCGTCGTGGGTCAGGGCGGCGAGCCGCTGGTCGAGGGAGCACTCACGGTCGAAGCCGTCAGCCATGGGACACGTCCGTGGGGTCGGGGCCGAGCAGCACCGCGAGGGCGGCCCGGCCGCGGGCGAGCCGCGCCTTGACCGTGCCGGTGGGTGTGCCCGTCTGGTGCGCGATCTCGTCGACCGACAGGCCGACGAGGTGGTGCAGCACGATCGCCTCGCGCTGCACCGCCGAGATCCGGCGCAGCGCGGTGACCAGTGCGACGTGGTCGGGTGACAGCTCCGGTACGGCGACGCCGCCGTGCCGCCGCCAGGCGACGACCGAGTTGCGCGCCTTGCGCCACCGGCTCACCGCGAGCCGGAACGCCACCGTTCGTACCCACGCCTCCGGCTCGTCGCAGTCGGCGACCTCGGCCCAGCGCAGGTAGG
>DASQMY010000115.1:0-3437 GCA_035645255.1 Mycobacteriales bacterium | reverse complement strand
GCCATCACGTCGTTGGCGGTGATGTCGTCGATCTGGTTGCCGAGGAAGATGATCCGCTCCTCGAACAGCTTGTTGTACGGGTCCATCTCCTTCACGCCGTAGCTCGTCCGCTCGATGATGTGCGGGAGCACGTAACGGCCGTTCGGGGCCTGGTGGGTCATCGTGGTCCTCCGGGAGCTGACGAGGTGCAGGTGCAGTGAGTGGGCCGGCGGGCGCCGGAGGTCAGGAGACTGGGCCTTCGGACGGCACCTGCTGCGCGCTGCGCACCACGTGGTCGACGAAGCCGTAGTCCATCGCCTCGTCGGCGGTGAACCAGCGGTCGCGGTCCGAGTCGGTCTCGATCTGGTCGATCGTCTGGCCGGTGTGGAAGGCGATCCGCTCGGCCATCGTCTTCTTCACGTAGAGCATCTGCTCGGCCTGGATGGCGATGTCGGAGGCGGTGCCGCCGATGCCGCCGGACGGCTGGTGCATCATGATCCGCGCGTGCGGGAGGGCGTAGCGCTTGCCGCGGGTGCCGGCACAGAGCAGGAACTGCCCCATGGACGCCGCCAGGCCCATCGCGTAGGTCGCGACGTCGTTCTCGACGAACTGCATGGTGTCGTAGATCGCCATGCCCGCGGTGACCGAGCCACCGGGCGAGTTGATGTAGAGCGCGATGTCGCGGCCCGGGTCCTCGGCGGCGAGCAGCAGCAGCTGCGCGCAGATCGTGTTGGCCATCGAGTCCTCGACGACCGAGCCGAGGAAGATGATCCGCTCGCGCAGCAGCCGGTTGAAGACCTGGTCGTCCAGGTTCATGCCGCCGCCCGGCACTCGCAGGCTCGGCGTGACGAGTTCGCTCATGTCGTCGCTGCTCCTAGGTCTAGAGAGTCGTCCTGCGTGCTCGCGGCTGGTGGCGCGGGCGCCTGCGCCGCGGGGCGTTCGACGACACTAACCCGACAGCCGCGCCGGGCGTTCCGCCAACCGGCACTGTTCGCTGATGGCAGAGCGCCGCCGCGGCTAGCGCGCGGTGTCGTCGGCCGGCTCGTCGCCCGGCTCGTCGTCGTCGTCGCCCTCGTCCGGCTGACCACCGCCGAGCTGCTCGCGCAGCGCGTCGAGGCTGACCGGCCGGCCGGACGCGTCGGTGATCTGCGCGTTCTGGGTGACGAGCGCGAGCGCCTTGCCGCGGCGGACGTCGCCGACGAGGGCGCCGAGCTGGCCCGCCTGCATGATCTGCTGCGCGAGCACCTCGGGACTGACGCCGCTGCGCTGCGCCTGCCGGACGACCTGGTCGGACAGGTCGGCGTCGGAGACCCCGATCTCCTCCTTGTCGGCGATCGCGTCGAGGATGAGCTGCGACTTGACCGCCTGCTCGGCACCCGTCCGCAGCTCGGCGTGGAAGTCGTCGTGCGACTGCCCCTGGCTCTCCAGGTAGGCGTCCAGCTCCAGACCGGCGTTCTTGACGTCCTCCTCCACGCGGTGGTGCCGCCACTCGACCTCGGCCGCGACGAGCGACTCCGGCAGCGGCACCTCGGTCGCCGCGACGAGCGCCTCCAGTGTGCGGTCCCTCGCCTGCAGCCCCTGCTGCAGCCGCTGCACCCGCTCCAGCCTGGTGCGCAGGTCGGCGCGCAGCTCGTCCAGCGTGTCGAACTCGCTCGCCGTCATCGCGAAGTCGTCGTCGAGGTCGGGGACCTGCTTCTCCTTGACCGACGCGACGGTCACCTCGACCTGCGCGGTGCGGCCGGCGTACTCGCCGTAGTGCAGCTCGCTGTCGAAGGTCCGCGTCTCGCCGGCGGTCATCCCGACCAGAGCAGCGTCGATGCCGGGCAGCAGCTCCTCGCTGCCCACCTGGTAGGACATCCCCTTGGCCTCGGTGCCCTCGACGAGCTCGCCGTCGACCGTCGCCCGGAGGTCGAGGGAGACGAAGTCGTCCGGCGCGACGGCGCGGTCGACCGCGGCGAGGGTCGCGAACCGGTCCTGCAGCCCGCTGATCTGCTCGTCCACCTGCTCGTCCGGCACCTCGGCGTCGTCGACGACGACCGGCAGTGCGTCGTACGCCGGCAGCTCGATCTCGGGGCGGACGTCGACCGTCGCGCTGAACACCAGCGGCTCGCCGTCACCGAACGACTGGACGTCGACCTCCGGGCGGCCGACCACCTTGAGATCGGTGGCCTCCAGCGCCTTGCCGTAGAGGCCGGGCAGCGCGTCGTTGAGCGCCTCCTCGAGAACGGCGCCGCGACCGACCCGCTGGTCGAGGATCCGGGCTGGCACCTTGCCCGGGCGGAAGCCCTGGACCTTCACCTGCCGGCCGATCTTCTTGTACGCCGCGTCGATCGCCGGCTGCAGCTCCTCGAACGGCACCTCGATGGTGATCTTGACCTGGGTGGGGCCAAGCGTGTCGACGCTGGGGTTCACGGGTGATGGCACCTAACTGATACGTGGGAGAGGTCCCGGCCGGGCGTCCGCGCCAGCTTGCCGCGCGGAGGGTGTCAGCCAGCGAGGGTACTGGTCGGGGCGGAGAGACTCGAACTCCCGATCTCCTGCTCCCAAAGCAGGCGCGCTAGCCACTACGCTACGCCCCGAGGCGTGCCGGGCGAGTCTAGCCGCGCGCCGGCCCGCACACCCGAGCGTTTGCCGCCGAACCGGTCAGCCGGTCGGCGGCTCGGTGCCGCGGCGGGCGGGCACGCCCCCTTCGGCTGAATGGTTGCCTGCCCTGGGGGAAGAGGTCTGGGCGGACGTATCCGGACGGCCGGCGGGAGCGACATGGCCTTGTTCGCCTACACGATCTTCCTGGGCTGCGTCGTAGTGGTCGCCGCCTGGCTGGTGGTCCACGCCCGGGACTAGGGGTACGCGAGTCGGCAGTACGCCGGTGGTCGGCTCAGCGGGGTGCACTATCCTGCACTCGGGTTGCCGCGCCGCAGCATGACGGCGGCACCACCCCGCGGGTGTAGCTCAATGGTAGAGCCCCAGCCTTCCAAGCTGGCCATGCCGGTTCGATCCCGGTCACCCGCTCCGCGCCCTGGCGACGAGGACAGCGGCGACCGCGGCTGGGAGCCCGCGCCGTGCGCGGTCGAACCAGCGCCGACGACGACGTGCCTGCAGAGCGGCCCGCGTGCGAGCATCTGCTCCCCCTCGGGAAGGAGCAGTGTGAGCGACAAGCCGCAGATCGACGTCCCGGAAGGTCCGCCGCCGACGGAGCTGCAGGTGACCGACCTGGCCGTCGGGGACGGAGCCGAGGCGACTGCCGGGCAGACCGTCGACGTGCACTACGTCGGCGTCGCGCACTCGACCGGCGCGGAGTTCGACGCGTCGTACGACCGCGGTGAGCCGTTCACGTTCCGGCTCGGCGCCGGACGGGTGATCGCCGGCTGGGACTCGGGCGTCGCGGGCATGAAGGTCGGCGGCCGCCGGCGGCTGGTGATCCCGCCGCACCTCGGGTACGGCGACCGCGGCGCCGGCGC
>DASQMY010000114.1:0-2012 GCA_035645255.1 Mycobacteriales bacterium | reverse complement strand
CGCGCCCGCATGACCGCGGACGGCTCGTCGCCGGCCGGCAGCAGCGCCCCCAGGACGACGCCGGTCGCACCGGTGGCGGCGAGCGGCTGCCAGTGCAGCGCGCGGGACAGTGGCGCGGGCAGTGCACGTAGCTGCCGCGTCCGCACGCCGTTCACGGCAGCTGCGAGACGCCGGTCAGCAGGGTGAGCACCGTCACCGCGGCGCCGACCGCGAGCAGCCCGGCGCGTCGCCGTACCGCGTGCAGGAGACCCCCGACCGCAGCCATCGCGCCGAGCAGCAGGAGGTACGCCGCGTGCAGCGTGCTGCTGCCTGGGTGGAAGCCGATCGGGGTCCCGTCCTCGGTGTAGCGCGCGAACTCGACGTACGGCCCGGTCAGCCGGTAGTCACCGGAGCCCGCCAAGACCGACCAGGCGACGAGGACTGCCAGCACGCCGAGCGCCGCGGCGGGTCGGGGGAGCCAGCGTCCGACCATCACGCCGAGCAGCCCGGCGCCGAGCGCTACGAGCGGCTGCGTCGCGAGCTCGGCGGCGGTCGGCGGCCGCTCGAACGTCACGCCCGCGGTCAGGTAGCCGTAGTACGTCGCCAGCACGATCACCAGGGCGAGCAGCGCCACGACGACCGCCGCGAGCTGCCCGGCCACCACGCGGACGACCGGGTGCAGCGCCATGCTTGCGACGAGCTCGTCAGCTCCGTCGCGGTGCGCGCGTGACGTCGTCCGGTGGAACGCGAGCAGCACCAGCGCGCCCAGCACGATCTGGTTGTTGACGGTCGCGCCGTTGAACGCCGCGCTCGGCCCACCCGTCCCGTTGAGTGCCGTCGCGATCGCCGTCGGCACGAGCCCGAACAGCAGCAGCGGCGACCGCACGACGTGCCGGAGCTCAGCTCGGGTGAGGGCCATCGTCTGCTGTGCGTACGGCGACGGCGCCCGGTCGCGCGCGCTCGTCGCGACGATGCTGGTCATGTCAGGCGGCCGCGACCTGGAGCACGCCGCCGACCACGGTGACGCCGAGCGCGACCGCGCCGACGACTGTCGTACGCCGGCCGCCGCGCGCCCCGACGACGATCGCGGTGAGCAGGGCGACCAGCCCCGCCAGGTAGAGCACGTGCCAGCCGGCCGCGGCGGAGTCGAAGCCGGTCACTGTCGACGTGCCGGGGTTCGGGTCGCCGGTGATCCACAGCGTGCGCGCGGACGACGCGGATGGCGCGAGGTAGCGCAACGGGCTCTCGGTCGCCCAGGTCACCAGCGGGACCTCCACCAGCGCAAGCACCGCCATCACGACGATCGGCAGCACGGCCGCCCGCGTTATCCGACCCATGACCGCGCCGAGCAGGGCCAGCAGCGCGACCACCAGCGGCCCCTCGGCCACCTCCCACCCCGGCAGCGGCAACGGCCGCTGCGACAGGTGCATGTGGACCGTGACGCCCGGCCAGGCGGTCCAGCCGGCGACCGCTGCGGTGGCGACCGCCGCGACGGCGGTCGCCGCCGCCGCGACAGCAAGTGGCGGTACGACGGCGGCGAGCCGGCCGGCGGGGAGGCAGCCGACCAGGTCGTCGGCGCCGTCGCGGCGGACGCGCGTCGCGGCGGAGTGCGCCGCGACCATCGCGCCGCCTGCCAGCGGCAGCAGCGGGAAGCCGGTGAACAGCGCCCAGCTGACACCGGGCTCGGCCGCCACGGCTACGGTCAGCAGCAGGGTCAGCAGGCCGCCGCCCAGCGGGGCCGGGTGCCGCAGTGCCCGCAGCGCCTCGACGACGAGCAGCGCGCGCCCTGGCGGGTCCGGCAGCCGCGCGACGAGCACCTCGCGGCGGTCGAGCGCGGTGGTCATGCCACGGCCCGTTCGGCGCGGTCGCCCAGCAGCAGCAGGTAGGCGTCCTCCATCGTCGGCGCGATCAGCTCGGCGCCGGGCGGCGCGGTGCCGATGTTGCGATGTGCGCCGTCACCGGTCAGCCAGGACAGCACGGCGCCCGGGTCACGGCGCTCGTCGAGCCACACCGACCCGCGTGCAGACTCGACC
>DASQMY010000113.1:0-1844 GCA_035645255.1 Mycobacteriales bacterium | reverse complement strand
CCACTGCCGCTGCGCGTCGAACCCCTCCGCCGTGGCGGTGTTGCCGTTGATGTTGACGGTGAAGCCGGCGCCGCGGCCGACGTACGGATTGGCCGCGGTGGCCCTGCGCGTGCGACGTCGACGCCGTGCGCCGCAGCCTGCCGCCCCCGGTGACGCTCCTCAGGGCCCGACCGCCTACTCGTGTGACGGCTACTCGGCGACCGATGCGGCTGACCACGGAGGATGCCGGCATGCGTCGGGCGCCGCAGCGAGGCCAACCGATCGGCGATCGTCGAGCGCCTTCTCTCTAGTGCACAGCCTGGTGGCAGACCATTCTTGGCCGACGGCCTGCTGTCCGCCGGCGAGGAGGACCGCCATGGAGAGCGACGACACGTCCACGATCTCTGGCCGATCTCTTCAAGTGGGGGATGCCCGAGCGTCGGATCGGCGCTACGACTGTCTCGACGACGCCGCCCGACTGGCCCGCCGGTATCTCGACGGGCTGCGGGACCGACCGGTGGGCGCGAAGGCGGGACTCGGTGAGCTGCGCGCCGTGCTCGCGCGCCCGCTCACCGACGAGGGCGAGGATCCCTCGGTGATCGTCGAGAGCCTGGCGCGCGACGTCGACCCCGGGCTCATCGCGTCGGGTGGACCGCGGTACTTCGGGTTCGTCATCGGCGGCGCGGTGCCGGCCGCGGTGGCGGCCGACTGGCTGGTGTCGGCGTGGGACCAGAACGGCGGTAGCTTCGTCGCCTCACCGGCCCTGTCGGTGGTCGAGGAGGTCGCCGCCACCTGGGTCCGCGAGCTCCTCGGTGTGCCGGCGTCCAGTGGGATCGGGTTCGTCACCGGCGGCCAGATGGCGAACTTCACCTGCCTGGCCGCCGCGCGGCATGCCGTCCTGCGCGACGCCGGCTGGGATGTCGAGGCGCACGGGCTGCACGGCGCGCCCCGGGTCCGCGTCCTGGCCGGCGAGTACGCGCACGTCACGGTCGGCGTCGCCTGCCGACTGCTCGGGCTGGGCCAACTCGTCGATGTGGTGCCGGTCGACGACCAGGGCCGCATGCGCGCCGACGCGCTGCGCGGCGCCCTCGCCGGCGGCGCCGACACCCCGACGATCGTCTGCGCTCAGGCCGGAGAGATCAACACCGGGGCGTTCGACCCGTTCGTCGACATCGCACGAATCTGTCGCGAGCACCGGGCGTGGCTGCACATCGACGGCGCGTTCGGTCTGTGGGCCGCCGCCAGCCCGCAGAGGCGCAGGCTCCTGGCCGGCGCCGAGCAGGCGAACTCCTGGGCGACCGACGGCCACAAGTGGCTCAACGTCCCCTACGACTGCGGGATCGCCATCGTCGCCGACCCGCACGCCCACCGCGCGGCCATGACCTCGGCCAGCGCCTACGTCCCGGCGCACGCCGACGACGTGCCATACGGCTTGGACTGGGCACCGGAGTTCTCCCGGCGGGCACGGGGCGTCACGGTGTACGCGGCGCTGCGCCAGCTGGGCCGCCACGGCCTGGCCGACCTCGTCGACCGATGCTGCGACCACGCCCGGCTGATCGCCCGACGCCTCGCCGCCGAGCCCGGCATCGACATCCTCAACGACGTCGTGCTCAACCAGGTCCTCGTTCGCTTCGGCGACGACGACGCACTCACCACCACGGTGATCGAGCGGGTCCAACGCGACGGAGTCTGCTGGCTGGCCGGCAGCACCTTCCGCGGACGCAGGGTCATGCGGATCTCGGTCGTCGGGTGGCAGACGACCCCAGCCGATGCCCACCGCAGCGCCGACGCGATCATCACCGCCGCGCGCACAGCAGGTGGATGACGTCATGCCAAGCTGATCAGAAGCCTCGCCAGGTGCCGCT
>DASQMY010000112.1:0-4072 GCA_035645255.1 Mycobacteriales bacterium | reverse complement strand
CCCGGCCTGGGCGGGGTGTTCCACCTCTTCCTGCACCGGACGCGACCGGAGGAGGCACTGGCTGCGGCGGCCGCCGATCGGCTCCGCGGCGTGCCGGCACTGCTCGACGCGGCCCGCGCCAACCTCGACCCCGAGCTCGCGAGCCCGATCTTCGTGCAGCGGGCGATCGGCCAGGCCCGCGCCGGCGCGGGCTACGCGCGCGACGTCGTACCGGGCGAGGTGGCAGGGGACTCGGCGCGGTCGTTGCTGGTCGCCGCGGGCGAGGTGGCGGCGTCGGCGTACAGCGAGTTCGGGACGTGGCTCGAGGACCTCGCGGGCCGGGCCACCGGCTCGTACGCGATCGGCGAGGAGCGCTACTCGGCGCTGCTGGTGGAGAAGGAAGGGCTGTCGTACGGCGCGCGGGAGCTCCGCGACCGCGGCCAGGCCGTCTACGACGAGCTGGCTGCGGACCTGCGGCGGCGGACCGTCGACCTCGCGGGGCACGAGGACTGGCGGGCGCTGCTGAACGAGCTCAACGCCGACCATCCGGCGACGCCGGAGGAGATGCGCCAGGGCTACGCCGACGCGACGGCGCGGGCGCGGGACTTCTGCATCGAGCACGACCTGGTGACGCTGCCAGCCGGCGAGGAGTGCCGGGTCGTGCCGTCGCCGGCCTTCCAGCGGCCGATCCTGGCCGTCGCGTCGTACATGAGCCCGCCGGCGTTCAAGCCGTCGATGATCGGGCACTTCTTCGTGCCGTACCCGCCCGAGGGCGTGTCCGCCGACGAGATCCAGCAGCGCCTCGCGACGAACTCGTGGCACGCGATGCCGACGATCTCCGTGCACGAGGCCTACCCGGGGCACCACTGGCACCTGACCCACGTGCAGACGCGGCCACGGCTGGTGCGCAAGGTGCTCGGCACGGCGTACTTCTCCGAGGGCTGGGGTCTGTACGTCGAGGAGATGATGCGGCGGAAGGGGTTCTTCACCGACCCGCGGCACGAGCTGTGCCAGGTGGATGCGCGGCTGTTCCGCGCCGCCCGGATCGTCGTGGACACGTCACTGCACATGGGGGAGATGACGGTCGAGGAGGCGGTGACGTTCATGACGACCAAGGCGTCGCTGTCCGAGCCGACCGCGCGCGCCGAGGTCGGCCGCTACTGCACGTGGCCGACGCAGGCGTCGTCGTACCTGACGGGGGCGCTGGAGATCGACCGGATCCACGACGAGTGGATGGCGCACTCGCGCGGCTCGCTGCGCGAATTCCACGACACCATCGCCGGCTCCGGCATGCTGCCGATAGCGCTCGCCGAGCGCGCCGTCCTCGGCGGCTGACGCCGCGCCCGTCTGCGCACCGCCGCGCGCCCGGCCGTGAAACCAGAGTTGGACCTACAAACTATGCCTGGAGACATTGTTTGTAGGTCCAACTCTGTGCTCGCCGCGGGTGCGCGCGGATTGTAGGTCGGACCGAGAATCAGTGACGGAGACCGGCGTAGATGGCGCGGCCGAGGTTGGTCCCAGGCCGCCCTTGCCACCCGCGCTGGAGCAGGGTGGCCAGGATCGCGCGCGCAACGCGCTCCGGCTCGGACTCGACGTTGTCCCACAAGCAGCGCACGACGATCCACCCGTGCTGTTGGAGGTCGAGGTCGCGGCGTACGTCGGCCGCCCGCCGGTCGCGTTGAAGGTGGTAGCGGCTGCCATCGGTCTCGACATCGATCTTGAGCTCTACCGCGGCGAAGTCCATCGGCACGGACCGCGACGGGATCGCGTCCGCGTACTGCCGCCGGAAGGCGTGCTCGATGCCGTAGCGCTGCATCACCTTCGCCAGCGCTCGGATCTCGAGCTCGCTGTGACTCCCGCCGCTAGCGAGCTCGACCAGATCGACGAGCTCGCGACGGCGGGGCGCGGTCGGCGACACCACGGAGAGCACCCGGTCGCCGCTGACCAGGTGACCTTGCAGGCTTCGGATGACGAGTTGGCGACGCTGTTCCTGTGGCAGCACTCCGAACGCCTGTACCACCGCCAGCTCACGGGAGACCGCGCGCGTATCGCCGATCGTCCGCAGCTGCTCCTCGCAGTCGTGCCGATGTATCACAAGTCCCCGCTGTTTGCTCACCGTGCGGCAACGCGGAACGCCGACGAAGATGTCTTCGTGGTCGCCGGCCGGCAGGTCGTATTCGGCGGCCGCGCTGTGACAGCAGAGGTACGCGGCGTCGGGGGCGTCGTACGCACGGTCGCCGTTGGCCGCCACGAGTGCCGCACGGCGTCGTATCCGCGGCAGGTCTCTCGCACCCGGCGAGGCCGGGTCGATGCAGATCCCTCGAAACACCCGGCGAAGCTGGTCCGAGTCGAGGAGCGCCTCGTACTGCATCGGGGTCATGACACGCAGTGCAGCGCGGCGAGTCACCAGTCCGTCGTACATCGCTCGACTTTGCCGCAGTGGGCGGCGGAGATCGCGGGCGTGAGCTCGACCTGTGGACAGCCGGTTGGCCACCCAGACCCGATGTGGCGTCCCTGTGGATCCCCCGGACCACGCCGGCCCTCAGAGTTGGACCTACAAGCTATGGCTCCAGCCATAGTTTGTAGGTCCAACTCTGTCCTATGGCGGGTAGCGGCGGCGGCGGTGGGGCGCCTGGGCCGTATGGGACCCGCCGCGACGGGCCGGGCGGGCCGGTACGGCGGGTCGGCGCGATGTCGGTAGGGTCGGGACTTGTGACGCCGCCCATCGCCACCGAGCCGCCGCCCGGCACCGAGCTGCCGCTGCCGCACGCCGACGCGCCGGCGCAGGGGACCGTGCTGCCGCCGCACTACCGCGACTGCTTCGGTTGCGGCGACCGGCATCCGACCGGTCTGCACCTCACCGTCACGGTGGGCGACGGCGTCACCGTCGACGCGGAGTTCACCGTCACCAAGGACCACCAGGGCGCGCCCGGACTTGCCCACGGCGGCGTGATCGCGACAGCGTTCGACGAGGCGCTCGGCTACCTGCTCGGCGTGCTCCGGCAGCCCGCTGTCACCGGCCGGCTCGAGGTCGACTACCGCCGCCCCGTCCCGGTCGGCAGCACGCTGCGCATCCACGCGGAGTGCGTCGGCGTCGTCGGCCGCAAGATCTACACCAAGGCAACCGGCGAGATCGACGGCCGGGAAGCCGTCCGCGCCCAGGGGCTGTTCGTCGCGGTCCCGATGCGGCACTTCACCGAGCACGGCTGGGCGGATGCCGAGACCGTCGACGGCGACAGGTACAACCCATGACGTCCGGCGGGCGCGCGGCGGCGGGCACCGGCGGAACGGCGGCCGCGCCTCGACGCCGCGCCGCGCGCGTCCGGAGGCACGCCCGCAAGCGGCTCTCCGCGCGCGCTCGGCGCCACACGGGCGGCGGGCGATGACCGGCGTACCGATCCTGGTCCGGCGGGTCGACCAGGAGCTGCCGCTGCCGACCTACAGCCACCCCGGCGACGCGGGGGCGGACCTGGTGACCGCTGTCGACGTCGAGATCCCGCCGGGCGGGCGGGCCGTGGTCCCGACCGGCATCGCGATCGCGCTGCCCGACGGCTACGCCGCGTTCGTCCACCCGCGCTCCGGGCTCGCGGCGCGCTACGGCGTGAGCATCGTCAACACGCCGGGCACCGTCGACGCCGGCTACCGCGGCGAGATCCTCGTCATCCTGGTCAACCACGACCTGCGCGAGCCGGTCCGGTTCGCCCGCGGCGACCGGATCGCGCAGCTGGTGGTGCAACGCGTCGAGCGCGCGGTGTTCACTGAGGTGGCCGAGCTGCCCGAGTCCACCAGGGGCAGCGGCGGGCACGGCTCGACCGGCGGAGTTGCGATGATGGGCTCGGAAGCGCCTCAAGGGAGCGAGTGAAGTGTTCAAGCGGAAGAAGCGCGACGGGAACGCCGCCGGCACCGAGAGCGCCGAGGCGATCGACGCGGATGAGGGGTTCGACGACGACGAGGACGTCGATCGCGACGGCGACGGCGGGGACGGCGGTGACGTCGTCACGAAGGTGCTCGGCGCGACCGAGCCTGCGGCGACCGACGGTCCATGGGACAAGGCGGACGCCCCTGAGCGGACGCGGCTCGATCTGGGCGGGCT
>DASQMY010000111.1:0-6243 GCA_035645255.1 Mycobacteriales bacterium | reverse complement strand
ATCCTTGAACACCGGGTGGGTGAACAGGTTCGTGGTCGCCATCGGGACGACCATGCCGGTCTCGTCGAGTGCGGCGCGGAACGCCTTGATGCGCGAGTCGCGCTCGCTGGCGCTCGACCCGAACGGGATCAGGTCGTCGTCGTGGAACGTCACGCCGTAGGCGCCCAGCTCGTTCAGCTGGTGGACGCTGCGCACTGGGTCGAGAGGGGCGCGGGTGGCGACACCGAAGGGGTCCACCCCGAGCCAGCCGACGGTCCACAGTCCGAAGGTGAACTTGTCCTGCTTGGTCGGCGTGTAGGCCTCGCTCATCTCTGGTGCTCCGTCTCGTCGATGGTGCGGCCGGTCGATGGGGTCGTCGTGATCAGGTGGTGATGTCCCGCCAGCCGCTGCCGCCGGCAGCGGAGTCCGCTACGGCCGCCAGCACGCGCTGCACCTGCAGTCCGTCGGCGAACGACGGTGCCGGGTCGGTGCCGCCGGCGATCGCGTGGACCAGGTCGACGACCTCGTGGGTGAACGAGTGCTCGTAGCCGATGATGTGGCCGGGCGGCCACCACGACGCCATGTACGGGTGCTCGGACTCGGTGACCAGGATGCGCCGGAAGCCGGCCGTCGAGGCGTCCTCCGCGCCGTCGTAGAACGACAGCTCGTTCATCGACTCGAAGTCGAACGCGAGGCTGCCGGCGCTGCCGTTGACCTCGATCCGCATGGCGTTCTTCCGGCCGGTCGCGAACCGGGTCGCCTCGAACGTCGCGAGCGCGCCGCCGGCGAACCGCCCGAGGAACAGCGCGGCGTCGTCGACGGTGACCTCGCCGCGCTCGGCGCCGCCGGACGCGGAGAGCCCGCTGGACGCCTCGGAGAGCGGCCGCTCCTTGACGAAGGTCTCAGTGAGCGCAGACACCCCGGTCAGCCGGTCGCCGAGGATGTACTGCGCGAGGTCGACGATGTGGGCGCCGATGTCCCCGAGCGCACCGGAGCCGGCCTTCTCCCTCTGCAACCGCCACACCAGCGGGAACTCCGGGTCGACGATCCAGTCCTGCAGGTAGACCGCCCGGACGTGGCGCACGTCGCCGATCCGGCCGTCCGCCACCAGCTGCCGCGCGAACGCGACGGCCGGCACCCGCCGGTAGTTGAACGCGACCATGCTGCGTACGCCGGCCGCCCTGGCCCGCTCGGCGGCAGCGGTCATCGCCTCCGCCTCCTCGACCGTGTTGGCGAGCGGCTTCTCGCACAGGACGTGCTTGCCCGCCTCCAGCGCGGCGATGGCGATCTCTGCGTGGCTGTCCCCCGGCGTGCACACGTCGACCAGGTCGATGTCGTCGCGGGTCAGCAGCGCCTTCCAGTCGGTCTCGGTGCTCGCCCAGCCGAGCCGGGCGGCGGCCTCGGTGACCGCGGCCTTGTCGCGGCCGCACACCGCCGTCATCGCCGGGGCGAGCGGCAGGTCGAAGAACCGGCCTGCCGTCCGCCACGCCTGCGAGTGCGCCGCGCCCATGAAGGCGTAGCCCACCATGCCGACGCCGAGCGTCGGTTTGCCCTCACTCATCGCACCGCTCCCAGTGGTGTCGTCAGGACTTGAAGCCGGTGTCGAGGTAGTTGTCGACATTCTCCTTGGTGATCGTCGCGGACGAGAGCGTGATCAGCTTCGGCACGTCCTTCTCCGAGAGGTCGGTCATCCCCCAACCGTTGGCGATCAGGCGCGCCAGCATGATCGCCGACGAGGCCATCGACGGGCTGTAGGTGACGGTCGCCTTGAGCACGCCGCTGTCCGCCTTGATCAGGTCCATCGCGTCCCGCGAGCCGGCGCCGCCGACCATCAAGAACTCGCTGCGGTTGGCCTCCTTCACCGCGGCCAGTACGCCGATCCCCTGGTCGTCGTCGTGGTTCCAGACCGCGTCGAGCTTCGAGGCGGACTGCAGCAGGCCGGCCATCGCCTTGTTGCCGGTCTCGACGGTGAACTCGGCCGGCACCCGCGGTCCGACCTTGAAGTTGTAGCTCGCCAGCGCGTCCTTGAACCCCTGCGACCTCGCCTGCGTCAACGGGAGGCTGTCGATGCCGGGTACCTCGCCGATCACCGGGTTGGCGACGCCCTTGTCCTTGAGCGTCTTGCCGATGTAGTTGCCCGCCGCGACGCCCATGCCGTAGTTGTCACCCGCGATGTGGGTCCGGTAGGCGAGCGGGGAGTCGAAGATCCGGTCGAGGTTGATGACCGGGATCCCCGCGTCCATCGCCTTGCGGCCGATCGACGTCAGCTGCTTGCCGTCGTGCGGCAGGATCACCAGGACGCCGACCTTGTCGTTGATCAGCGTCTCGACCTGCGAGATCTGCAGGTTGAGGTCGTTGGTGCCCTCCGTCGCCTTGAAGTCGATGTCCTTGTACTTCGCGGCGGTGTCGCGGGCGTTCTTCGTGATGGCGGCGATCCAGCCGTGGTCGGCCGCGGGCGCGGAGAAGCCCAGGGTGAACTTCTTGCCCTCCCGCTGCGCTGCGCCGGCGGCCGCTCCGGCAGCGGCGGCGGTCGTCGTGCCGGCCGCCGCCTTCGGCTCGTCCTTCTCGTTGCTCGTGCAGCCCGCGAGTACGGTCCCGGCGCCCAGCGCGCCCGCACCCAGCAGGAAGCTCCGTCGGCCGAGACCGCGGGGATCCATGTCCTTCGTGCTCATAGCTGCTCCTTGTGTGTGGTGTGTTGCGAGCTGCCGGCGCGGCGGCGCATGAGGCGTTCAGCTGATTGCCGATCGGCACCGCGCGAGCCGTCGGAGGAGGGAACGGCGCTAGGTCGCACCGGTTGATCGGGCCAGCCGCTGCTGGAAGAGCACGGCGACCACGATGATCACGCCCTTGGCGACCGCCTGGCGCGAGACGTCGAGGTTGTTGAGCGTGAAGACGTTGCTGAGCGTCGCGAAGATGAGCACGCCGATGACCGTGCCCACCATCGTGCCTCGGCCACCGGAGAGCAGCGTACCGCCGATCACCACGGCGGCAATCGCCTCGAGCTCGTAGTACGTGCCGTGCGTCGAGCTGCCCGCGGTCGTGCGCGCGGTGATCATGATCGCCGCGATCCCGCAGCACAGGCCCAGCAGCGCATAGAGCAGCATCGTGTGCCGCTGCACGTTGATGCCCGCGAGCCGCGCCGCCTCGGCGTTGCCGCCGACGGCGAACGTCCGACGGCCGAACGTCGTGCGGTTGAGCACGACCCACCCGACGGCGGCCACGACCACGAACAGCAGGACGATCATCGGCAGGCCGAGCACATCGCCGCCGAAGAAGTCGGTGAAGCCCAGGGCGCCCGGCTCGGTCACCCGCTGGGTCTGCTTGTCGGAGATGAGCTCGGCGAGCCCGCGGGCCGCCGCCAGCATCGCGAGCGTGACGATGAACGGGACGATCCGCCCGTAGGCGACCAGGAGGCCGTTGACCAGTCCGATCGCGGTCGCCACGACGAGCGCCGTGAAGACCATCCCGGTCGGACCGTACGCCTGCGTCGCGAGCGTCGTCGCCCAGACCGACGAGAGCGCGACGATCGCACCGACGGACAGGTCGATTCCGCCGCCGATGATGACGAAGGTCATGCCGATGCTGACGACGCCGACAGTCGCCCCATAACGCAGGATGGCCAGCACGTTGGGTTTCGTCGCGAACCTCGCGCCGTCGCCGACCCACCCGGTCGTCGCCATCCCGATCACGCAGATCACCACGAGAACGACGGCCAGGCTGGCGTTGCGCGCGAACGGCGACGCCAGCGCCTGCGCGAGCCGCGAGGGCGGCCGGCCCGTCCGCGCGGCCGCCTGTTCGACGCGGCCGCTCTCGTCCGCGGGCGGCGCGTCGACCGCGCCCGGCCGTGGTTCGTTCCTGGTCTGCTCGCTCACGCGTCTACTCCGTTCGGTACGGTCGCATCGGCGCCCGAGAGGTCCTGGTGGCCCGACATCACCAGGTCGAGCACCTGCGCCTCGGACAGGTCGCCCGCCGGTGCCTCGTGGACGACCTCACCCTCGCGCAGAACGAGGACCCGGTCGGCCAGGCCGAGCACCTCGGGCACTTCGCTCGACACCAGCAGCACCCCGACGCCGGAGGCGGCGAGCGCGCGCACCAGGTCGTAGAGCTCCGCCCGCGCGCCGACGTCGACCCCACGGGTCGGTTCGTCGAGCAGCAGCAGCCGGCAGCCCTTCAGCAGCCAGCGGGCGACGACGGCCTTCTGCTGGTTGCCGCCGGACAGGGTGCGGGCGGCCCGGCGGGGGTCGTCCGGCCGCAGGTCCAGCGAAGTCGCCTGCTCCCTGGCGTCGCGGAGCTCGCGAGCACGGTCGAGCCAGCCGAGCCGCGAGTAGCGACGCAGCGATGCCGCCGTGATGTTGTGCGTCACCGGGTGGTCGAGGAAGAGCGCCTGGCTCTTGCGCTCCTCGGGCGCGAGCCCCATGCCGCTGCGTACGGCGGCGCCGACGTCACCCGCTTTCAGCGGCCGGCCGTCGAGCAGCACCCGCCCGCGCGACGGTGAGCGGGCGCCGTACACGGTCTCGAGGATCTCCGACCGGCCGGCGCCGACCAGCCCGGCCAGGCCGACGATTTCGCCCTCGTGAACGGAGAACGACACGCCGTGGAACGCCCCCGGCGCGGACAGGTCCTCGACCCGGAGCAGCTCCTTGCCGAGCGGCTCGCTGCGCCGGGCGGGGAACGCGTGCTCGACGCTGCGGCCGGTCATCAGCGTGACGACCTCGCGGGTCGGAGTCGTCTTCGCCGGGTAGCCGCTGCCCACCGTGCGCCCGTCCTTGAGGACCGTGACGCGGTCGCCGATCTGCCTGATCTCCGCCAGCCGGTGGGAGATGTAGACGATCGCCACGCCCTGCGCCGTGAGCTCGCGGATGACGCGGAAGAGGTTGTCGACCTCGTCGTGTGCTAGGACCGCGGACGGCTCGTCCATGACGATCAGCCGCGCGTCGTGCGACAGCGCCCGCGCCATGCTGACGATCTGCTGCCCGGCGGCGGAGAGCCGCCCGACCTCGCGGTTGACCGGGATCTCCCCGTGGCCGAGTCGGTCGAGCAGCGCCTTGGTCGCTCGCCGGGCGTCGGCGCGCCGGGTGAAGCCGCCGGTCGCCAGCTCGTGGCCGAGCCAGACGTTCTCCGCGACGCTCAGCCCGGGCACCAGGTCGAGCTCCTGGTAGATCGTGGCGATGCCGAGGCGCATCGCCGCGGTCGGGTTGGCGAGCGTCACCGGCTCGCCCTGCCAGCGGATCGCGCCTTCGTCCGGCTGGTGGACGCCGGCGAGCACCTTGATCAGCGTCGACTTCCCGGCGCCGTTCTGCCCGAGCAGGCAGTGCACCTCGCCTTCCTGCACGTCGAGGTCGACGCCGTCGAGAGCCCGGACGCCGGGGAACGACTTGGTGATGCCGGTCATCGTCAGCAGCGGCGTCGGCGCGGTCACTTCGTCACCTGCCTGGTCGCGACCAGAGCCGGGTCGTCGAGGACCTGCTCCAGCGCGATGTAGGCGCCGCCGCGGACGGCGGCGGTGAAGCCGAGCCGCGACATCTCGATCCGGACGCTCGCGATCTCGGCACCGACGACCTGGGTGCGCAGCTCGGCCATGAGCGGCTCGATGATGTGCGGCCAGACGACGGCGAAGTAGCCTCCGAGCACGAGCACACGCGGGTTGAACAGGTTGACGAGGACGCCGGCGCCGATGCCGAGCCCGGTGCCGACCTGGTGCAGCGCCGAGACGGTCCGCTCGTCGCGCGCCTCCGCCCGGCGCACGATCTCGGCGAGCCGGCGTTCGAGGTCGAGCGACGGGTCGTGCACCGGGTCGCTCGGCGGTGCGGCCATCCGGAGCAGTGCGTGCAGCCCCACCATCGTCTCCCAGCAGCCGCGGCGCCCGCAGCCGCAAAGGTCCCCGTCCTGCTTCAGGGGCAGGTGACCGACCTCGCCGCTGAGGCCGCTCGCGCCGCGCAGCAGCTGACCCGCGACGATGACGCCGCCCCCGACACCGACCTCGCCGGTGAGGTAGACGAGGTCCGGAGTGCCGGCGGCCGAGCCCATCGACCACTCGGCAAGCGCGGACAGGTTGGCGTCGTTCTCGATCCGGATGGGGAACGCCGGCCGCTGCAGCCGGATGCCGAGCGCCTCGGCGACGGCGACGTCGCGCCAGCGCAGGTTGGGCGCGAAGGACACCAGGCCGCGCTCGGTCTCGATCAGGCCGCGGATGGCGACGGTGAGACCGACCGGCTGCGCACCCGCCGCGGTCGCCGCGGCGATCGCCTCCGCTGCTACATCACC
>DASQMY010000110.1:0-19660 GCA_035645255.1 Mycobacteriales bacterium | reverse complement strand
GTGGTGAGCGGCGAGCTGGACCCCTACGCCGCGGCCGACGAGCTGGTCGAGGGCGTCACGTAGGTCGGCGCGCGACCAGCCAGCCGGCGCGGACGTCCGGTGCGCCGAGCCGGGCGGCGTCCGCCGTCCGGTCGTCGGTCTGCTCCTGTGACTCCCGCTCGGCCGCGACTCGGGTCCGGTAGTGCCGGATCTCGCGTTCGACGTCCGCGTCGGACCAGCCCAGCAGCGGAGCGGCGATCTGTGCCACCTCGTCCGCGGCGCCGACGCCTCGGTCGAACGTGCTGATGCTGATGCGGGTGCGGCGCGCGAGCAGGTCGTCGAGATGCAGGGCGCCCTCGTGGGTGACGCCGTAGCTGATCTCGACGCGCAGGTAGTCGGGAGCGTGCGCGAGCGGCCGTCCGAAGGACGCGTCCTCGGCCACCAGCGCGAGCAGCTCGTGGACGAGCGAGCCGTACCGGCGCAGCAGGTGCTCGATCCGCTGCACGTCGAGGCCGGAGGTGGCGGCCAGCCGTTCGCGGGCGTTCCAGCACGCGGCGAAGCCGTCGGCTCCGACCAGCGGCGTTCGCTCGGTCACGCAGGGGGGCGCTCCCGGCGCCGTGGACCGCAGCGCCGCGTCGACGGCGTCCTTGGCCATGACCCGGTACGTCGTGTACTTGCCGCCGGCGATCATCGTCAGGCCGGGCACCGGCGAGACGACGGCGTGCTCGCGCGAGAGCCGGCTCGTCGAGTCGGACTCGCCCGACAGCAGCGGCCGCAACCCGGCGTAGACGCCGTGGATGTCGTCGTGGGTCAGCGGCGTCTCGAGCAGCCGGTTGACGTGGGCGAGCAGGTAGTCGATGTCGGTCCGGCTCGCGGCGGGGTGGGCCCGGTCGAGGTCCCAGTCGGTGTCGGTCGTCCCGATGATCCAGTGGCTGCCCCACGGGATGACGAACAGGACGCTCTTCTCGGTTCGGCTGATCAGTCCCACCGACGCGTTGATCCGATCGCGCGGCACGACGAGGTGGACGCCTTTCGAGGCCCGGACGCTGAGCTCGCCGCGGCCGCCGACCATCTGCTGGATCTCGTCCGTCCACACGCCGGCCGCGTTGATCGTCTGCCTGGCCCGCACGGCGATCTCCGCGCCGGTCTCCAGGTCGCGGACGACCGCGCCGGTGACCCGGTCGCCCTCGCGGAGGAATGTGCTGACCCGCGCGCTGTTGGCGCACACCGCGCCGTACCGCCGCGCCGTGCGGGCCAGCATCATCGTGTGCCGCGCGTCGTCCAGCTGCCCGTCGTGGTAGCGGACTGCTCCGACGAGCGACTCGCTGCGCAGCGCGGGGAACAGCCGGCGGGCCGCGGTTCGGCTGAGGTGCCGATGTGACGGGACGCCGTGGCGGCCGCCGAGGAGGTCGTACAGCGCGAAGCCGACACCGACGTACAACCGCTCCCACCCGCGGTGCTGCAGGGGGTAGAGGAAGGACACCGGCTCGGCGAGATGCGGGCACAGCTGGTTGAGGATGAGCGAGCGCTCCTTGAGTGCCTCGCGCACCAGTCCGAACTCCAGCTGCTCGAGGTAGCGCAGCCCGCCGTGGATCAGCTTGCTGGACCGGCTGGAGGTGCCCGATGCGTAGTCGCGTGCCTCGACCAGCGCCACGGAAAGCCCCCGGGTCGCTGCGTCGAGCGCCACACCGGCGCCGACCACCCCCGCGCCGACCACGAGCACGTCGAACTCCTCGGCGGCCAGCCGGCCCAGGGCATCCGTGCGCTGGAGCGGGCCGAGACCGCCGCCGCTGGCATCCGTGGCAGGCAGGCGCATCTCTAGTCGGTCCGGATGACGGCGACGGCGTAGCGACCGAGCGTCAGCGAGCCGGTGACCTCGTCCCCGGTCACCAGGTCCGTGCCCTTGACGCCACTCACCGGCTGCGGCTCGGTGCCGTGGTTGACGAGGAACACGTACCGGCGCGTCTCGTCGGCCCGCACCCGCCGGGTCACGGCGGAGGCCACCGACTCGTCGAGCTCAGGAACGACGCCGGCGAGGCTGGTCAGTCGCCGGCAGAGCGTCCGCAGGCCGGGTGCGTCCAGCTTCGCGCCGACGTACACCGCGCTCCCGCCACGCAGGCGTCGGCGGGTGACCGCGGCCGTCCCGGCCGCATCCCCGTCGGCGTAGCTGAGCAGTGTCGTCACGTCGGCTGCCGTGACGGTCACCTGCTCCGCCCAGTCCGTCCCCTCGCTGCCGTCGTCGAGCGCCACCCGGCAGCCGGGGGGCAGCGGCGCGAGCTCCTCGACGCGTACGCCGAGCAGGTCGCGCAGCGCGCCAGGATATCCGCCGACGTGGATGTGGTCCTTCTCGTCGACGACGCCCGAGAAGTACGTCGTCACCAGGTGGCCGCCTCCGGCGACGTAGCTCTCCAGCCGGGCGCGCAGCTCGGCGTCCACCAGGTAGAGCGCGGGCGCCACCACCATCGGGTACGCCGAGAAGTCGGCGTCCGCGGGCTGCACGTCGACGGCCACGCCGAGCGACTGCACGGCGGTGTACCACTCGATCGCCAGGTCGCGGTAGCGGAACCGGTCGGACGGGTGGGAGTCCAGCTCGCTCGCCCACCACGACGTCCAGTCGAAGACGACGGCCACCTGCGCGCGCTCGCAGCGGGTGCCCACTACCTCCGCGATGCGCTGCAGCGTCTCGCCGAGCGCGCACACGTCCCGCCAGATCCGCGAGTCGACCCCGGCGTGCGGGAGCATCGCCGAGTGGTACTTCTCGGCCCCGGCGACCGACTGGCGCCACTGGAAGAAGCTCACCGCGTCCGACCCGTGCGCGACGTGCGCGAGGCTGTCCCGCCCGAGCTGGCCCGGTGCCTTCGGCACGTTTACCGGCTGCCAGTTGACGGCGCTCGTCGAGTGCTCCATCAGGAACCACGGGCGGCCGCCCGCCGTACCCCGCACCAGGTTGGCCGAGAAGCACAGCTCTTCGAAGGCGTCCGGCCGCGCGACCGACACGTAGTGGTCGTTGGAGACGATGTCCACCTCGCCGGCCCACTCCGCATAGTCCATGAACTTGGTGTTGGCCATGACCATGAAGTTGGTCGTCACCGGGACGTCCGGTGTCGCGGCGCGCAGGATCGCCGCCTCGGCTCGGAAGTAGTCCTTGAGCATGTCGGACGAGAAGCGCGCGAAGTCCAGCTGCTGCGTCGGGTTGCGCGGTGACGCCGCGATCCTCGGCGGGAGGATCTGCTCCCACGCCGAGTAGTGCTGCGACCAGAAGGTGGTGCCCCAGGCGGCGTTGAGGGCACTCAGCGACTCGTACTTCTCCCTCAGCCACACGCGAAAAGCGGCCGCGGCGTCGTCCGAGTAGTCATGCACGTTGTGGCAGCCGAGCTCGTTCGAGACGTGCCACATCGCCAGCCCCGGATGCCCGCCGTACCGCTCGGCCATCTCGCGCACGTGGTCGAGCGCGTGCTCGCGGAAGACCGGCGAGGTCGGCCGCCAGTGCTGCCGCCCACCGGGGGAGACCACGGTGCCGTCCGCCGCGACGGGAAGGATCTCGGGGTGCTGCTCGGTGAGCCACGGCGGAGGCGACGACGTCCCGGTGCCGAGGTCGACCGCGATGCCGGCGCCGTGCAGCAGGTCGAAGACCTCGTCCAGCCACTCGAAGCACCGCTCGGTCCGGCTCGGGCGTACCTGTGCCCACGAGAAGATGCCGAGGTTGACCAGGTTGACGCCGGCCTCGCGCATCAGCTCGACGTCTTCACGCCAGGTCTCGCGGGGCCACTGCTCGGGGTTGTAGTCGGCGCCGTAGGCGAACCGCGGCGCGTGCGCGTCGCCCGGGACCGCGGGCCAGCGAAGCCAAGTCGTCACGGTCACGGTCCTCTGCGTGGCGGATGTCGAACGTCGTGCGACGGCGGCATGGTTGCGCAACCATCGCGGTGGCATAGTCGCACTGCCGAGGCATGTCCCGCAAGCGTCCACGGGGCACTCGGCATTGCCGGTAGTTTGTCGACGCGTCCCTCGCGGCACCGGTCTCCGCCGGCGCGCAGCGGGTCAGCCGCACGACAGGAGGGAGACGACGGTGCCCGACGAGCGGGACGACGTGCGCGGCCGACACGGCCCGTCGATGGCCGATGTCGCCCGGAAGGCCGGCGTGTCGCCCATCACCGTCTCCCGCGTCGCCAACGGGCGCACCAACGTCCAGGACGTCACGCGCGACCGGGTCCTCGCCGCGATGCAGTCGCTCGGCTACCGGGCCAACTCGGCCGCTCGCGCGCTGGCCACCGGTCGGTTCGGCCGGATCGGTGTCATCACCTCGTCGCTGACGATGTACGGCAGCGCGCAGACGATCAACGGCATCGTCGTCGCGGCCGAGCGTGCGGGCCACTCCGTGATGCTGATGCCGGTGCGCGCGATCAGCCAGGGCGACGTCAGCGGCGCGTTCGACCGGCTGGCGAAGCAGGAGGTCGACGGTGTCGTCGTCATCGTGGAGGCGCGGCTGCTCGACGGCGGCGGGCTGTCGCTGCCGCGCGGGATCCCTGCTGTCGTGGCCGACTCGGGCGGCGCGTCGGAGTACATCGTCGTCGACAGCGACCAGGAGGGCGGCGCCCGCGTCGCCACCCAGCATCTGCTCGAGCTCGGGCACCGCACCGTCTGGCACGTCACCGGACCGGCCAACTCGTTCTCCGCGGCCAGCAGGAAGCGCGGCTGGCGGGCGACGCTCACCGCGGCGGGGATCCGGCCGCCGCAGGTGCTGCGCGGGGACTGGACCAACCAGACCGGCTACCGCCAGGGTCGGCTGCTCGCCGCCGATCCCGACGTGACCGCGGTGTTCGCGGCCAACGACCAGACCGCGCTCGGAGTCATGCGGGCATGCCACGAGGCCGGTCGCCGCGTGCCCGAGGACGTGAGCGTCGTGGGGTTCGACAACATGATCGACTCCGACGCGTTCTGGCCGCCGCTGACGACGGTGACGCAGCACTTCGACGAGGTCGGCCGGCTCTGCGTCGAGAGCCTCCTGCACGAGATCCGGCACGAGACAGGCGAGCTGCGCACCCACATCGTCGACACCACGTTGGTGGTCCGCGAGAGCACTGCCCCGCCGCCCCCGCGCCGGGCTAGCGGACGCTCAGGTGCAGCACGAGGCACTGCGCGGGACCGAGCACCGGCACCGGCAGGCCGACCGACGTGAGCAGCCGCCCGGACGCGGCGAAACCCGGCGACCGCGCCGCCGTGACCCACGGAGCCGGCTGCTGCTCGATCGTCACCGGGTCGTCGGTCAGCGCGTCGACGATGCGCACGAGGTAGGTCCGGTCGGCGTCGAGGCCAGGGAACAGCACCGCGCCCGGTGTCTCACCCACCGACGTCGACCGCATCACGACCGCGAAGAGCGCCTCCGCAGCGCCGGGCGCGACGACGCCGTGCAGGTCGACGGCTGGATCGGTGTGGTCACCGTTGACGACCGTGCCGGAGGCGAGCAGCGCACGATGCTGCTTGTACGCCGCGCACGCCGCGGCGAGCCTCGCGCGCTCGGCCGGTGTCGCCCCGGTGATGTCCCACTCGATGCCGAAGTGGCCGAAGAACGCCGTCGCGGTGCGGAACTCGAGCGACGTGGTGCGGCCGGTCGTGTGCGCCGTGGGCGGACCGACGTGGGCGCCGATCAGCTCCGGCGGCAGCAGCACGCCGGTCCAGCGCTGGATGTCCTGCCGTTCGAGCGGGTCGTTGGTGTCACTCGCCCAGACCCGGTCGGTGCGCGCCAGGATGCCGAGGTCGACGCGGCCGCCGCCGGACGCGCAGCTCTCGATCTCGACGCGCGGGTGCCGGCGGCGCAGCTCGTCGAGCAGCCGGTAGAGCGCGCGCGTCTTGGCGCCGACTCCCGGGCGACCGGCGTGGACCGCCTCGAGGAGGTCGCGGTTGTGGTCCCACTTCAGCAAGGCGATGTCGTGCTCGTTCAGCAGCGCATCCAGTCGCTGCAGCAGGTGGTCGTAGACCTCTGGGCGGGCGAGATCGAGCACGTGCTGGTGCCGCCACGCCAGCGGCAACCGGTCACCGTCGCTCAGGAGCCACTCCGGGTGCGCCCGGTAGAGCTCGGAGTCGGGGTTGACCATCTCGGGCTCGACCCAGAGGCCGAAGTCCATGCCGAGCTCTCTGACGTGCGCGATGAGCGGGTCGAGCCCGTCCGGCCAGACCTGCGGGTCGACGTACCAGTCGCCTAGGCCGGCCGTGTCGTCCCGGCGTCCGGCGAACCAGCCGTCGTCGAGCACGAACCGCTCGACACCGACCTCTGCGGCCGCGTCGGCGAGAGCGATCAGCCGGTCGAGCCGATGGTCGAAGTACACCGCCTCCCAGGTGTTGAGGACCACCGGCCGCGGGTCCTTCGGGTGGCTTGGCCGCGCCCGCACGAAGTCGTGGAACGCACCGCTGATGCCATCCAGCCCGGTCGCGCTGTAGACGGCGTACACCGGCGGGGCGGCGTAGCTCGCCCCCGACTCGAGGAGGACCTCGCCAGGCGCCAGGAGCTCGCCGGCTCCGATCGCCGCCTGGCCTGCGGGGTGCCGTTCGGCCCAGTGCACCGCGTCGCCGCTCCACCCGAGGTGCAGCGCCCAGAGCTCGCCGCCGCGCCAGCTGAAGCCGGGGGTACCGGCCGCGACGACGAGCGGTGCGTCGTGCCCCGTCTGGCCGTGCCGGCTCTCCCGGACGCGAGCGCCGTAGCCGAGGTCCAGGCGTTGCGGTGTTCGCTCGCGACACCACCGGCCGGTCGGCTCGAGCAGCTCGGTCGCCCGGCCCGGCAACGGCAGGCTGACCGAGAGCTCGGCGAGCGCGAACGGCGACGCTCCGGTGTTGTGCACCGTCGTCGAGGTCTCCAGCACACCGGATGCGTGCATGCGGTACGTCGTCTCGACCGCGAGGCCGACCGCCTCGTCCGCGACGGAGACTCGCACCCGGTCGGGACCGGCCTCCCACTGGCTTGCCAGCAGCCGGGGCGACGTACCGCTGCCGTCGGTGCGAGCGCCGCGCAGCGTGGGACGGCCGCGCCAGCCGTCGGCACCGACTGCCACGACCCGCCGCGGCGTGTCGACTGCGTACGACGAGCGCGGGAGCGGCGGCGCAGCGGCGGTTCGCAGTGCGGCTACGTCGAGGTCGGCGCCGAGGTCGGGTCCCCAGTGCAGGAGGACGGGCTGCGCGCCGGCCGGGTCGTCGGCGAGGACGAAGCACGCCGTGCCGCCACGGAGTACGGCATGGCGCACTGGCTGGTCACCCCTTCAGGCCGCTGCTCGCGACATTCTCCACGAAGTAGCGCTGTGCCAGGACGAACACCGTGATCGGCGGTATCAGCGCGATCATGACGCCGGCGAGGATGAGGTTTGGCTGGTCGGCCGCTCGCCCGCCGAGCACGGACAGGGACAGCGCGAGCACCCGGTTGTCGAGGTTGCCCGAGTTGATCACCACCAGCGGCCACACGAACGAGTTCCAGGCGTAGAGGAACGAGAACGTGGACAGCGTCGCGATCGCCGGCACCGAGAGCGGCACGAAGATGCGCCACAGGATCTTCCAGCGGCTCGCGCCGTCGATGAACGCCGCCTCCTCGAGCTCCTTGGGGAGCGTCACGAAGAACTGCCGCATCAGGAACGTCCCGTACGCGCTGAAGATGAAGGGCACGATCAGCGAGACCAGGCTGTCGACCCAGCCCATCGTCACCATGAGCTGGTACAGCGGGATGATCAGCACGACGAACGGGATCATGACCGATCCCAGGTAGACCAGGAAGAGCTTGTCCCGGCCGCCGAAGGAGATCCGGGCGAACGCGTAGCCGCCCATGATCGAGGTCAGCACCTGCCCGCCGACGACCAGCAGGGTCACCAGCACGGTGTTGGTGAGGCTCCGGTCGAGCCGGTCCAGGTCGAGCACGTCGCCGTAGTTCTCCGGCCGCGCGGTCAGCTCGGTGACCGCGACGGCCTCGCGGCGGTTGGTCACCACCGTGACCGACGGGTCGTCCGGCGCGACGAAGCGCGCGGCGAGAGCGCTGCGCTTGCGGTAGAGCTCGCGCGAGCCGGTCGGCGTCTGGACCGTGTACAGCGAGTGCTCCACGCCGTCGACGGTCGCCTTCCGGTCCAGACCCGACGCCTTCGCCTGCTCGACGACGATCTCGTCGCCGGGGTTGGCGGGGTCGGCGTACACCCCGACCGAGATGCCGTCCTGCGCGAGCGCCATCTCGCGTGACTTGCCGTCGACGGTGACGGTGTAGAGATCGGCCGGCTTCCCGCCGACCGCGACCTGTTTGACCGCCCGGGGCAGCACCTTCGGTGGGTAGTTGAAGACGTCGTCCGGCTCCTTGAGCGACGTCGTGAACGCGATGACGAACGGCAGCAGGACGACGAGCGCCGCGACGACGAGAACACCGTAGGCGGCCGCGCGTGCGGACTGCTGCCGCCAGCCACGGACCTTGCGAGCGTTGGACGCCATGCCTACACACCCTCTGTCTGGCGCTGCTGACGACGGAACTGCAGCAGTGTGACCGTGAAGATGACGATGAAGAGCACCCAGGCGACGGCCGAGGCGTAGCCCTGGTCGAACCGCTCGAAGCCTCGGCGGTAGAGGTAGACGACCGGTGTCAGCGTCGCGTTGTCCGGTGACCCCGGCGGGCTGGGCGCCGAGAGGGCGAACACGATGTCGAACAGCTGCAGCGCCAGGATCGTCGTCGTAGCCAGCACGAAGAACGTGGTCGGCCGGAGCGTCGGCAGGGTGACGTTGCGGAAGCGGTCCCAGGCGGACGCGCCGTCGAGCTCGGCGGCCTCGTAGAGCTCCTTGGGAACGCCCTGCAGGCCGGCCGTGAAGAGCACGGTGTTGAAGCCGAACGTCATCCACGCGAAGACGATGACGACGGCGAGCAGCGCCGTCGACGGGCTCGACAGCCACTGGATCCGCACGGCGCCGTCGAAGTCCACGAACGGCAGCGCGCCGACGACGTCGAGCAGCCTGGTGAGGAAGTAGTTGAGGTATCCGACCGTGGCGTTGAACAGCTGCTTCCAGATCAGCGTGATGCCGATGACGCCGGCGATGCTGGGGATGAAGAAGACTGCGCGGAACGCCTTCATGCCGCGCCGGCCGGAGTTGAGCAGAGTGGCGAGCCCCAGAGCCGGGATGACGCTCAGCGGCACCGCGAGCAGCATGAACACGATGATGTTCTTCATCGAGACCCAGAACAGCTTGTCCTTGGCACCGATGACAGCGTCGACGAACGGCAGCGCGAAGACCTGCTCGTAGCCGGCGGACAGCCCCGACGCCTCGCGCGCGACGTCCACCTTGAGCAAGTTGAGGTAGTTGGAGACCCCGACGAAGGACTTGTCGCCGAGGGCGTCCCAGTCGAAGAAGCTGATGACGAAGGAGAACAGCAGCGGCCCGGCGAAGAAGATGCTGAAGCCGAGGACGTTGGCCGAGAGGTAGAGCCAGCCCTGCAGCGCCTCCGCCTGCGGCCGCGTCGTACCGAACTCGACCGCGCAGTCGTCGCGCCACATGGCGCGGGTCATCCACCCAGCAGCTACCGCGAGAACGGCGAGCGCGAGCGTGCCGGGTTGGATCAGCCGCCCGCCGAGCGTGAGCAGACCGCCGGCGACGTTGATGGCGACGAGCCAGACCAAGGTCGCTACTGCGGCGAGCGCCAGCCCGGCGCGTCCGAGGTAGGTTGCGGCGCGGCCGGCGCCGCTCATCCGGCGGGCGAGCACCCACCAGACGAACCCGACGCCGACGGCGACGAGCGGCCAGAACCCGCGCTGGAACGCCGTGGCGAACTCGTCGAGGCCGGTGAAGACCTGCATGCGGGTGAGCGTCGCGACCGCCAGTGCTGCTGCGAGGAGGTAGTTGGCGACCAACGATCCTGCTCTGCCGCGGTGTGACCTCCGGCGGAGCAGCCAGGCGATCAGCAGCTGCCCGACGACTGCCGCGGACGCGCCTACCGTCAGCGCGGTGCGGGCGGCGGCCGACAGTGCGAAACCGTTGGGGTTGAGCGTGTTGGCGAGCACCGCGAGCGCGACCACCGCGGCCAGCACGTGCCAGCCGGTCACGATCGCCACCCGCCGCCCGGTGGCGGTGTGGCTGACGCGCCTGCGGCTCGCAACTGCGAGCGTCATCGTCAGTGCCCTCTCTGCGTGACGAGGTGAGGCGATCCCCGACCGGGCCCCGGGAATGCGGGGCCCGGCCGGCGATCGCGCGACGGGCTAGCCCTTGAAGGCTTCGGCCGTCTCGGTCTTGCAGATGCTGGACTGGAACTTGGGCATCGTCGTCTTGCCGGTCATCAGCGCCTGCACGGCGGAGTCCGCCTTGCTGCTGAACAGCGGCCAGTCACCCTTCCACAGCGGCCCCTCGGTCGCGGGCTCGTTGGTGATGCCGTCGACGAACGCCTGGTTGTTGGTGGGCGGCGTGAACGTCAGGAAGCTCTTGATCGCCTCGTCCGACTTACGGCTCGGGATGTTGGCGCCGAGCTTGGAGATCTCACCCTGCGTCTCGTTGGCGGTGAGCTCCTGCACGAGCTTCCATGCGGCCTCGGGGTTCTTCGTCTTCTTGTTGACGACGTAGGCGCCCCAGAACAGCCAGTTCTTCGACCCGGCCGGCCCAGCGGGGAGTGCCACCACGTCCCAGTTGAACTTCACGCCCGAGCGGGTGCCAGGCGTCGCCCAGCGGCCGTTCATGAACATGCCGACGGTGCCGGCCTTGAACGGCGGCTCGGCGTCCTCGCCGAACGGCACCGCGAGCTTGTCGTCGTACAGCTTCTTCATGAAGTTCAGGCCGTCGATCGACTTCGGGTCGTCGAGCTTGCACTGGGTCCGGTCCTCGTTGAAGAACGAGCCGCCCGCCGAGTTGACGAAGTAGCCGTAGTTGGCCCACCAGCTGTTGGCGCCGAAGCCCTTGACCGCGCCGCCGATCTTGGAGATGTCGCGTGCGGTCTTCTCGAACGCCGCCCAGTCCCACTTGCCCGCCTTGGACAACTCGAGCGGGTCGTCGGTGTTGGCCTGCGCGATGAGGTCCCGGTTGATGTACAGCGCGAAGGTCGAGACGTCCCGTGGCAGGCCCCACAGCTTGTCGCCGGGCTGTCCGGTCGCCGGGTCCGTCTTGAGCTGCTCCATCGGACCCTCGTAGAAGTCCTCGTCCTTGTGCCCGGTGGCACCGGCGAGGCTGCGCAGGTCGAGGATCAGGTCGCGCTTGGCGAAGTCAGCGACGTCCGTGCCCGGAATCCAGAAGACGTCCGGGGCGGTGCCCGCTGCGAGCTCGGTCTTGAGCACGTCCTGGTAGCCCGCGCCCTCGGTCCCGCCGGGCTCGTAGGCGAGCGTGAACGCGTCGTTCTTGCCGTCGATCTGCTCGCTGATCTGCTTGTAGACGTCGATCTCTGCCTGGTTGTCCGGCCGGGTCCGCCAGCGCAGCGCGGCCGACTTGCCGGGATCCGCCTGCGTCGTCGCCGTTGTGGCGGGGGCGGAGGTGCCGGCCGGTGCGGACGTCGTCTGTCCGGCGGTCGTCGTTGCGGCCGAGTCGTTGTCGTCCTCGGTGCTGGAGCAGGCGGTGAGGGCGAATGCCGCGCTGACCAACAGCGCTGTCGTCTTGCGGAGCTTCATCGCGCTTCCTTTCGGCTTTCGGTGTCCGCGGTGTTGAGCGGGACGGCGAACGAGGACCGGATCCGGGTAATTGGCTGACCCGGCTTCGGCGAGGGGAGCGCGGATGGTTGCGCAACCATGGGCGATGATGGCAGGTGGAGCGGTCGACCACAAGAGGCATCTGCGGGCGAGGTGGTCGCACCCGGTTCACCTCGCCGCCGCGTGGTGTTGGCCCCTCGGCGGCAGTCGCCCACTGAGCGCGGGCATGACGAAGGCCCGGCCAACCGGCCGGGCCTTCGTCCGTTCTGTCCGCTCCGCTGCTCCGCTACGCCGGGAAGATCAGGCCGAACAGCTCACCGCTGTGCAGCCCGCGCAGCACGCTGATGCAGCCGGCGCGGTTGGTCGCCGTGAACGCTGACTGGCTGGCGAGGTAGTTCGCCACGATCGCGGGCGCGAGTGCCGCCGCGACCTCCGCCGGCACGCCGTCCTCCATCAGGATCCCGATCACGATGTCGACGTTGCTGAACACGTCACCGTAGAACGTGTACGGGTACGCACGGCTGCCGTCCGCGACGAACGCCGTCCGCTCGAGCATCTTGCAGTTGCCGATCGCCGCCGCCATCGAGGGGAAGGCACCCGCCTCGAGCGCGTCCGCGCCGACGGACGCGATCGAGCTGACGCAACCTCCATGTGTCGCCAGGCCCTCATACAGGTCCGGGCTGTTGACCTTCAGCTCCCTGCAGAAGGCGGCCGGGCTGGTCCCGGCGTGGGCCGCCGGCACGACCGCCAGGCCGGTCGAGGCGACCGCTAGGGACAGGACGGCCGCGGTGAGGAACTTTCGCATCGAGCTGGACTCCTTGCTGCTGGTTCAGACGGGTGGTCGGGGGAGGCACTCGGTTGCGGCAGGCGCATCCGGGTGCTCGCGTGCGCGGATTCGGTACAGCTCGCCGGGGCTGTCCAGCTGGTCGGGCAGCATCGGGCCGAGCGCCTTGATGAGCAGGTTGACGCCGCTGCGCGCGTTGCCGCCGAGCTCGTCACCGGCGAAGACCGGTGCGTCGAGCGAGGCGAGGAACGGCGAGCACAGGCCGAGGTTGCTGCGTTGTCCGGCCGACGGGTCAGTGTCGGCATGCGCGGCCGCCGGCGCGGCAGCAGTCAGTACGCCGGTAGCCAGCGTCGCGACGACGAGGCCGGCTACTCGGTGTGGCAGGGGCACGTGGTTCCTCCTTGGTTGACGAGGCAAGTAGCCACCAACACAACGTGACGGAAGGAGGCGGTTCCATAGCGCCGCTGAGGCATTCGACGACTAGTCCGAATGGACTAAAGCCGTCCCCGTTTGTCGGAGCCTCGACCGGCGCGCGGCGGACAGCGTGGCCGCCCGGTGCGCGCGAAAGGTCCCGGAGAAGCGCCCGTCAGCGGGTGCTGAACGGGCGCTGGCTCCGACGATCAACCCGCCTGGACGAACACCGCCACCGACCGCGCGGGCACCGTGAAGCTGCCAGGGCCGCTGCTGAAGGTCGACGACTTCACGACGCCGTCCGAGCCTTCCGCCTGCACCGGGTGCAGCTTCATCGCGTCACCGGCCGTCCCGGCGACAGCGACCTGCTGCGAGTCGTCCGTGCCGTTGAAGACGACCACGATCGACTCGTACGCCGCGTCGACGTCCGCCGCGACCTCGTCGGACAACCGCATCGCGACGACGCCGGGGATCTGCGCCGGACCGGTGTTGGCGAACGACAACCGCTGCTGTACGGCGGACGCCGACCCGAGCGCGAACAGCCGCGAGCTCGCCCGGATCCTGAGCAGCTCCTCGATCCGCGTGCGCATCGCCACGATGTCGGCCGAGCCGGCCCTCAGCGCCGGGTCGCGCAGCAGCGGCCGCATGAAGTCCCACTTCGCCTCGTTGTCCGGCGCGGGCGGCAGCCCGACGCCGAAGTTGTTGGTCGAGTGGGTCAGGTCGAACCGGTTGAAGTGGTCACCCGAGTCGTAGCTGTTGCGGTCCAGCGACTTCGACCGGAGCGTCTCGCCGCCGGCGTGCACGAACGGCACGCCCTGGCCGAGCAGCACGGTGCTGTAGGACAGCGCCTGCATCCGCACCCGGTCAGCCATCGACGTGCCCTGCGGGAGCTTGAACGCGAGCGCGTCGTACAGCGTCTCGTTGTCGTGCGCCTCGACGTAGGTGATGGCCTCCTGCGGGTCGGCGGTGTAGCCGGTCGGCGCGCCGTTGTAGTCGACCTCCGACCCCTTGACCGTCGCACCCGTCCGGTCGACGAACGTGTAGTCCTTCAGGTTGCCGGTCAGGCCGACGCGGATCTGGTCGCCGTACTCGAGCAGCCGGTCCTTCTGCTGCGCCGCCGAGCCGTTGACGGTGTCGCCGTTGGGGTCGGTCAGCAGCCCGGAGCCGAAGCCCTGGATCCGCGGGTTGCCGTCGAACGGCCCACCGCCGCGTACGGCGTCACGCAGCCGGTCGTTGAACGTCCCGATCCCGGTGCCCGCCATGTTGCCTTGCGTGGCCTGCACGAAGCGGGCGTCGTTGGCGACCTCGCCGAAGTTCCAGCCCTCGCCGTACAGGTAGATCTTCTTGCCGTCGACGCCGTCCTTGGCGAGCGTCAGGGCGTCCAGCGCGGCCCGGACGTCGAGCAGGTTCTGCTTCGAGTGGTGGCCCATCAGGTCGAAGCGGAAGCCGTCGACCTTGTAGTCCTTCGCCCAGGTGACGATCGAGTCGACCATCAGCTTGCCCATCATCTTGTGCTCCGTCGCCGTGTTGGCGCAGCACGTCGACGTCTCCACCGCACCGGTCAGCGACAGTCGCTGGTAGTAGCCGGGGACGACGCGGTCGAGGACCGACTGCGCGTCCTGGCCGGCGGCGTGCGTGTGGTTGTAGACGACGTCCATCACGACCCGCAGGTTGGTCTTGTTGAGTCCCTGCACCATCGCGCGGAACTCCTTGATGCGCGCGGCGCCCTCGGGGTCGGTCGCGTAGCTGCCCTCGGGCGTCGTGTAGTGCAGCGGGTCGTAGCCCCAGTTGAAGCCGTCCTTCGCGGCGACCGCCATGACGCACTCCTGCTGGCGCTGAGAGTCAGGCGCGAGGGAGTCGAGGTCGCAGTCAGGCTGCTGCTGCGCAGCCCGTCGCTCCTCGATCGTCGCGATGTCGAACACCGGGAGCAGGTGCACCGCCTTCAAGCCGGACTTCGCGAGCCGGCGAAGGTGCTGCATGCCGTTGCTCTCGGTGTCGGTGAACGCCAGGTACGTCCCGCGCCGAGCAGCCGGGACCGACCTGTCGTTGATCGAGAAGTCCCGCACGTGCAGCTCGTAGGTCGAGAAGTCCTCGAACTGCGTGAGCGCCGGCTTCTTCAGGTTCCTCCACGCGTCCGGCAGCAGCGACGCAGCGCCCAGGTTGACGATCTGGCTGCGCGTCGAGTTGGTGGCCAGCGACACCGAGTACGGGTCGGTCACCCTGTTGTGCTCGACCTTGCCGGTCGACGGCGCGAAGACCTCGACGTCGTAGAGGTAGTACTTCCAGCTCCACGCCGCCGTGCCGGTGACGCTCCACACGCCGGTGGTGTCGTCACGGGTCATCGCGTGGCTGGTCGGGGCGGTCGCCGGCGCGCCGTTCGCGTAGAGCTGGAGGCTGACCGACTTCGCGGTCGGCGCCCAAACCCGCAGCGTCGGAACGCCGCCTGCCCACGTCACGCCGAGCGCGGCGTTGTTGGCGTAGAGGTCGTCGAGCACGCCCGGGATCTGCACGCCGGACGCGGCGCGCAGCCTGCCCTGCGAGTCCTCCTCCGAGATCGCCAGCTGGTCGCGCAGTGCCGTCGGCACCTTGGGCAGGTCAGCCGCGCGGACCCGGTACGCCGAGAGCTCGGCCAGGTGCGGCCACTTCGCCTTCAGCGCAGGCGTCAGCGCGGACGCGTCCGGAGCGAGGCGGATCACCTTGCCGCCGGTGATGCCGTCCGGGGTCGCTTCGAGGCCGCCGTTCTCGCCGTACGACAGCCGGTAGCTGCGGCCGGCGGCCGGCTTGCGGTCCCAGAGCACCACGTCGCGGCTGACCCAGTGCGCCTTCGCCTTGGTCAGGTCGGCGTCGATGCCGGGGCCGGCGAGGATGGGCAGCACGTACTTCGCTGCGCCCTTGCTGTCCGCGTGGCCGGAGAGGTACCAGACTTCGTTTCCCAGCGTGGTGAGATCGAGCGACTGGTCGGGACCCGGGTCCTTCGTGTCGCCGCGGTGCAGGATGTAGCTCAGGGTCGGTGCGGCGTCGACCAGCGGCACCCGGAAGTAGACCCCGAAGGCGTCGCGGCCGGCGGGCTTCACCGGCTCCTGCCAGCTCGGGTTGGGCGCCTTCGCGCCGGTCCAGACGTGCATGCCCCAGAAGTCGTTGAAGTCGTTGCTCGTCGCGTCGCCGTAGTCGCCGTCCGGCCGGTGGTAGTGGATGTCGACGAAGTCCTGCGCCGCGCCCTGCGTCTTGTAGACCGCGGAGTCGCCGGACATCAGCCAGGCATGCGGTGTCTGCGACGGAACCAACGAGCGGTCCTCGCCGGTGTCCTTGTCGTCGCCCTTGTGGACGATGAAGTTGACCGCCGCGTCGACATTGCTGACCGGCACCGTCCAGTGCGCACCGAACGCGTCGACGCGGTCGGGCTGCCGCGGCGCGGTCCATTCGGTGGCGACGCCGTCCGCGAGGCCGTCACCCCACAGGTGGAGCCCCCAACCGGTGTAGGCGCCGTCGGGGCGGTGGTAGCTGATCTCGGCGAAGCCCTGTGCGGCCGCCCGCGAGCTGTAGACCGCTGCATCCCCGGACCTCAGCCAGATCTCCGGCGTGGCGGCCGGGGAGAACGTGCGGTCGACGTCCGTGTCCTTCTGGTCGCCCTTGTGCACGATGAAGTTGACCGCGCCGCCGTTCGGGTTGAGCTTCACCCACGCGAAGCGGCCGAACTCGCCCTCGCCCTGGAACGCCTTGGGCGCGTCCCACGTCGTCTCCTCGCCCGCGGCGAGGCCCTCGCCCCACAGGTGCAGTCCCCAGCCGGCGTAGTCGCCGTCCGGCCGGTCGTAGTGGATGACCGCGTAGTCGGGCACGCTGCCACCGCCCTCGTCCGGGTCGACGTCGGGCGCGCCGATCACCGCGGTACCCGTGTCGGAGCTGATGTGACCGGCGTTGTCCTTGTTGATCGCCTTGAAGGTCAGCTTGGTGCCCTGCGGCAGCCCGGTCGTGTCGTAGAAGACGCGGTACGGTGCGTTGTCGTCGGTGCCGACGACCGTCCAGTCGGCGGCGTCCCCGACCTTCACGGCGAAGGTCACCTGGTTGTAGCCGGCGCCGGCCACTGTCGCGCCGACCTCGACGCGGCCCTTGACCTCCGAGCCCTCCGGCGGCGCGACGACGGTGACGGCCGGTGCTGCGGCGCTTGCCGCCAGCGGCGCGGCTGCCTTGTAGACGACGGCCGACAGCGGCGGCACGGTCACGGTCAGCTTGCGGTCGGCGCCGCTCGTCCTGGCGTCGAGCCCGGCCGGCCATATCCCCCCGAACGACATGCCGGCCGAGTACGTCGGCACGGCGGCGGTCTGCTCGGTCTCGGAGTTGTTGAGCGCGACGACGTACTCCACCTGCGCGTCGCGGTCGATGCGCGAGTAGGCGTAGATGCCCGCGGAGGCCGCGGAATAGCGGTGCTGCTGGGTGCCGTTGCGCAGCGCCGGGTGCGCCTTGGTGAGGGCCGACAGCTCCGCGACCTCCTGGTACAACGCGTGATCGGTGCCGTAGCTCGCGGTCGCGGTGGTCTTGTCGGTGCCGATCAGGTCGTCGTCGTTGTAGGACGCAACCTGGCTCGGGAACATGTCCTGCCGCGCGTCCTTGTCGCCGCCGTCACCGGCGAAGCCCTGCTCGTCGCCGTAGTAGACGACCGGCATCCCGCGGGTGAGGTACATCAGCTGGTGGGCCAGCTTGTCCCGCTTGAGGACCTCGGCGTCGGTGGCGCCCGCGTTGCTGGCGTCGGTGCGGATGAAGTGCCCGATCCGGCCCATGTCGTGGTTGCCGAGGAAGGTCGGCAGCGAGTACGCGTTCGAGTCGACGTCGGTGTAGAGGTCGTCCTTCGCGAAGAAGTCGCGCAGCGTGTTGGTCGCCGCCGACGAGGCGGCGAAGCCCTGCGCGCTGCTCTGGAAGCCGAAGTCGAGGACGGCCGGCAGCTTGGCCTCGGTGGTGTACGTCGACGTGAACGCCGGGTTGGAGTCGAAGACCTCGCCGAAGAGGAAGAAGTCGTCGTTGCCGACGCTCTCGGCGTGCGCGCGGATCGCGGGCGCGAACTCCTTCCAGAACTCGGTGTTGACGTGCTTGACCGTGTCGACGCGGAAGCCGTCGATGCCGAAGTCGCTGATCCACTGCTTGTGGATGTCGATCATCCCGTCGACCACCTCGGGACGCTCGGTGAACAGGTCGTCGAGGCCGAAGAAGTCGCCGTACTGGCTGTTCTCGCCGACGAACGTCGTGTCGCCGCGGTTGTGGTAGAGCGTTCGGTCGTTGAGCCAGTCCGGCTTCTTGACGGTGGCGTCCGCAGCCGTCGGGAACGCCGGCGTGTAGGGGAAGCTGTTGAGGTCCAGCGGCGGGAACGTGTCCTTGCCGGCGTGGTCACGGTCGTCGAACTCGTTGCCGGCCGCGTCGACGTACGGGTAGGCGGCCTTGCTGCGGTAGGCGTACTCGTTCTCGCCGTACTTGATCACGTCGGCGGTGTGGTTGGTGATGATGTCGAAGAAGACCTTGATGCCCCTGGCGTGCGCCGCGTCGACGAGCGCCTTGAGCTCCGCGTTGGTGCCGAGGTGCGGGTCGATCTGGGTGAAGTCGGTGATCCAGTAGCCGTGGTAGGCGGCCGAGACCTCACCGGCGCCGTCGCCCTGCACCGGCTTGTTCTTGAACGACGGCGTCATCCAGATCGCCGTCGTACCTAGGCCCTCGATGTAGTCGAGCTTGTCCTTGAGGCCGGCCAGGTCGCCGCCGTGGTAGAAGCCCTTGTCGGTCGGGTCGTAGCCGGTGTCCAGCCGGTTGCCGGTCAGCCCGCCCTCGTTGTTGGTCCCGTCGCCGTCGGCGAACCGGTCGGCCATGACGAAGTAGAAGTTCTCCGTCGTCAGGTCCTTGCGCAGGCTGTCCAGCGCGAGCGCGTCGTCGCCCGGTTCGGCGGTGCCCGGTCCGCCGTCGACCGCGACGGCGAAGGCGTTGCTGCCGGGGGTGAAGGAGACGGTCACGGTGTCGCCCGCGCCGCCGACGGTGAACGACTGGTTGCCGGCCGGCCAGCTGTTGTCCCACGACTCGCCGGCGGCCACCTTGAACTCGTAGCTGTCGGCCGGCAGGTCGTTGGTGACGAAGGTGAAGGTCCCGTCGCCGTCCACGTCGCTCATCAGCGTCGCCAGGCAGTTCGGCGACCAGTCGCCGGCGCAGCCGAGCTCGCTGTTGAAGCTGCCGGGGACCGTGTACGCGGTGCCGCGCACGTTGTCGGTGATGTAGTGAGTCTTGTGGTCGTAGTAGAACCGGACGCTGCGGGCGCTGGTCAGGTTCAGCGCGATGTTGGGCCCGTCGTGCTGGAAGTTGCCGCCGTAGTTCTCGGCCCAGCTGCCCAGCGCGACCTTGTACTCGTACGACCCAGCGGGCAGCACGCCCGACTGGAAGACGTAGACGCCGTTGCCGCTCGACGTGAAGGCGGTGGCCGCGCAGGTCGGGTCCCAGTCGGCGGCGCAGCCCGCCTCGCTCTGCAGCGAGCCGACCAGGTTGACCGACGACGCCGTCGGGGTGTGGTCGGCACCGGCCGGCAGCCCGGTCGGGGCGACCAGCCCCAGCGAGAGGACGGACGCGACGAAAAGACGGGTGACGTGACGGCGCATGAGGCCTCTTCCGTGAGGAGTGGTGCTCTGCAAGATCTTGCAGCCGGCCCGCGCAGCGTGATCGGCTGAACAGCCGTCGTACCAGGGCTTACGCGGGGCGAGACCTGCACGATACGACGGTGCGGCGCGGTTCGGAAGAGATTCTTGCAAGATCTTGCAATGTCTTTCAGCGCTCGGTGGCTTGGTCCACGCCAGTCTGCCCGGCGACTCCCTGGTTGTCCTGGGATCGCCGCAAAGCCGACGTACACTGTGGCATGGCG
>DASQMY010000109.1:0-3410 GCA_035645255.1 Mycobacteriales bacterium | reverse complement strand
GCACTCACCGGCCGGGCTCCTCGAGGTCACCGGGCCACGGTCGCCGCCCGCGACGTAGTGTTCCGCGAGCGGGACCACCGCTCCACCCGGGAGGTGCGGATGCAGATCAGTGCCAAGGCGCAGACGTTCACCGAGTCGGTGATCCGCGAGATGACCCGGCTGTGCATCCAGCACGACGGCATCAACCTGGCGCAGGGCTTCCCGGACTTCAGCTGCCCGCAGGAGCTCAAGGACGCGGCCAAGGCGGCCATCGACGCCGACGTCAACCAGTACGCGATCACCTGGGGCGCCAAGGCCTTCCGCGACGCCATCGCGGCCAAGGTCGGCCGCACCTACCCCGGCTGGGACGTCGACGCGGACACGCAGATCTGCGTCACCTGCGGCTCCACCGAGGCGATGATCGCGACGTGTCTCGCGCTGCTCGACCCGGGGGACGAGGTGGTCATCTTCGAGCCGTGGTACGAGAACTACGGTCCGGACACGATCCTCTCCGGCGCCGTCCCGAGCTACGTCACGCTGCACGAGCCGGACTGGCACATCGACGAGGCTGAGCTGCGCGCGGCGTTCAACGA
This sequence comes from Mycobacteriales bacterium, assembly GCA_035645255.1. Classification (GTDB taxonomy): domain Bacteria; phylum Actinomycetota; class Actinomycetes; order BP-191; family BP-191; genus DASQMY01. The sequence continues at coordinate 2,838 of DASQMY010000109.1, read as the reverse complement.
CCGCACGCGCGCGATCATCGTCAACACGCCGCACAACCCGACCGGCAAGGTGTTCGAGCGCGCCGAGCTCGAGCTGATCAGCGAGCTGTGCCAGCGGCACGACGCGATGGTGTTCACCGACGAGATCTACGAGCACATCCACTACCTCGGCGCCGGCGGGCACCTGCCGCCCGCGATGGTCGACGGCCTGCAGGACCGCACGATCACGATCAACGCCATGTCGAAGACGTACGCAGTGACGGGGTGGCGCGTCGGCTGGACGATCGCGCCGCCGGAGCAGACGAGTGCCATCCGCAAGGTGCACGACTTCCTCACGGTCGGCGCGGCGGCGCCGCTGCAGCAGGCGGGCGTCGCCGCGATGGAGCTGCCGACGGCGTACTACGACGACATGGCGGCGAGGTACCGCGAGCGCCGCGACCTCCTGTGCGGGGTGCTGACGGAGGCGGGCTTCGGTGTGCACGTCCCCGACGGCGCCTACTACGTCATGTGCGACACGGATGCCCTCGACCCGGCGCGCGACGACGTAGCCTTCACCCGCCGGCTGATCGAGCAGATCGGCGTGGCCGCCGTACCGGGCTCGAGCTTCTACGCCGACCGCTCGCTCGGCGCCGACAAGATCCGTTTCGCGTTCCCCAAGCGGCTGGAGACCCTGCACGCCGCGGCCGAGCGGCTCGCCAAGCTGGGCTGACCGGACGTCGTACGGCGAGGATGCTGCGCGCCGCCGTGAGCCGGGTACGGTTCGCGGCATGACGGCGCTCGGCATCGACCTCGGCGGCACGAAGATCCAGGCCGTCGTACTCGACGGGGACACCGTCGTCGGCACCGCGCGGGCGAGGACGCCGACCGCCGACGGCGACGCGGTGGTGGCCGAGCTCGCCCGCTGCGCCGCCGAGGCGCTGCGCGAGGCCGGCCGGGACCTCGCCGGCATCGTCGGCGTCGGCGTCGGCACTCCCGGCGCGATCGACCCGGCGACCGGCGTGGTGTCCAGCGCGTCCAACGTCGCGGGCTTCGAGCAGTCCTACCCGCTCCGGGAGCGGCTGTCGGCGGCACTCGGCGGGCTGCAGGCGACGGTGACCAACGACGTGACGGCCGCGGTGCTCGGCGAGCACCGGCACGGCGCCGGCCGGCCGTACGACGACCTGATCGGGGTCTTCGTCGGGACCGGCGTCGGCGGCGGGCTGGTGCTCGGCGGCGAGCTGCGGACCGGGCGCGGCTCGGCAGGGGAGATCGGGCACGCCGTCGTGCAGGACCGCGGGCGGCCGTGCCCCTGCGGGCGGCTCGGCTGCCTGGAGGCGTACGCCGGCCGGCGTGCACTCGAGCGGACCGCGCGGGAGCTGATGGAGCAGGGGGAGCACACGTCGCTGTTCGACGTGATGCGGGTGAAGGGGCGCGACCGGGCGACGAGCAGCGTCTTCAAGACGGCGCTCGGGGATGGTGACCCGGTGGTGACCAGGCTGATCGGCGAGGCGACGTGGGCGCTCGGCGTGGCGATCGCGTCGGCGCAGAACCTGCTCGACGTCGACGCCGTCATCATCGGCGGCGGGCTGGCCGACAAGCTGGGTCCGTCGTTCGTCGAGGCGGTCGCCGGGGAGCTGGCGCCGCGGCTCTTCGGGCCGCCGCCGGCCGTGCTGCCGAGCGCACTGGGCGACCTGTCCGGCGCGATCGGCGCGGCGGCATCGGTCGGCGGCTGAGCCAACCTGGCGGGCGGCCGAGCGCTCAGCCGGCGAGCTTCTCCGGCAGCGGCTCGACGCCGTACCCCGTCCAGTGCAGGCCCTCCTCGGCCAGCCGGGCCCGCGCCGCGGTCAGCATCGGACCCTCGCGCATCGAGGTCGGCAGCCGGCTCGTCGTCAGCCGCCAGGCCCGCGCCGTGACCGAAGCGGCCAGGGCCGCCGGCGGCAGACCGGGCAGACCGTAGAGCCGCCGCCCCCACGCCGGCAGCAGCCCGAACGCCGCCGTGGCGAGACCTGCCCAGGCCGGCCTGGCGGCCCACGCCTTGGTCGGCATCGGCGGGAAGAGGATGAACCGCGCGGCCTTGCGGCCCTCGGCCGTCACCCGGAGCCGCGGGCGGACCTCCGCGAAGTACGCCGCGAGCTCGGTCGTCGTCGAGGGCGCGAGCGCTCGGTCGATGCCGACCAGCTCGGCGGCGACGAGCTGCTCGCTGACGTAGCGGTCGGCTTCCTGCGCGGTGAGCGGCACGCCGGACGCCCGCATCGCGGCGAGCACCGAGTCGACCTGGGCGCAGTGCACCCACAGCAGCAGGTCGGGGTCCGACGCGCGGTACGGCGTACCGGACTCCTCCTCGACGCCGACCACCTTGCGGTGGATGCCGCGGACCATCGCGCCCATCCGGCGCGCCTCCTCGGTCGTGCCGAAGGTGGTCACGCCGATGTACTCGCCGGTGCGCGCCAGCCGGCCCCACGGGTCCTCGCGGAACGTCGAGTGCTGCGCCACGCCGGCCATCGCGAGCGGGTGGATCGCCTGCATCAGCAGCGCGCGCAAGCCCGCGAACGCCATCGCCGGGTCGGCGTGCAGCCGCCACGTCACGCTGTCCGGGCCGAACAGGCCGTGGTCCGCTGCCGGGCGGCGCGGCTCGGTGGCTGCCATGTGATCAGAGTCGCACGGCGGCCGGGCCGGGCGCATCTCCAAGTTGGCCGTGGTCGGCCGCCGCAGCCGGTGCGCGGCCGGTGATTCGGCAACGCCGGCGGGCGCCGGTGATGATGAGGCGCACCCCCCGACTCCCGAGGAGACCAGCCGCGTGTCGATCGTCGTCATCAACTCACTGACCGTGCCCGCCGAGATGCGCGAGACGCTCGAGCAGCGCTTCGCGGGCCGGGCCGG